>JAGMZX010000014.1:0-49601 GCA_018005585.1 Candidatus Hydrogenedentota bacterium
TACCACCACTCACCGGCGTGGTGAATTTCCCCGTTAAGGCTGCCATAGTAGCCACTGGCAATGGCCGCGCACATGCCTTCTCGCTGCATGAGATTTGAGAATGATACGTGCATGGGCAGCATGAAGGAAATACCCAGAAAACCGGCAGAACAGGTGTCATAGACATGTTTTATGTTCGTTCCCGGCTGTTGGATCATATAAGCCCCTGATGGCGCAATGACATTCAGGGAACATGTCGGTCCCATGCCTGCGGACGGCCCCGCTGCCACCTGGAGTCGAATGGACGCTTGCCCCGGCACGGCTCCCGCATCAAAACGGTTTTCGTCCAACCGACCAATACCATTGACCTTTACCCATTCGAGATCCACTGCCACGCCGTCTGGCGTCTTGTCATGCTGGAGCGTAATCTCTTCTTCGACCCCAAAGTCGACGAGGCTGCGCCCTTGGAAATTGTCGTTCGGCTCCAATATCACCTCCAAATCAAATACAGCGACGTTAACGCTCATCTCATTGTTACAGGTGGCAACGACTGTCTTGTAATCACCGGCAGACTGCGAAAGCGTGTTGAAGGTGACCGTCGTCTCTTCGCCAATGCCGGAGGCGCCCGAGGTCAGTTCCCGGTAGGCCTCGGCTTCGGTCTTCCCGATTTCCGCCTGGAACTGCGCGGTGGCAAGCCCCGGAACCAGTAGAGAGCAGACAAAAATCGCCTGAAAGGAGAAACTTCCCAATCGCATGGCCTGTATCCCCTGCGGGCACATGCCCTTTTCCCGTCAAGTCCCGCTACTTGACCTACACATATCCTACCCCCCCCCGCCGAGATTTGTCAAGGGGGGCAGCAGGCTCTCAGAAAACGGCGTCGATGATGTAGACAATGACGGCGACGGGCAGGAACAGCCAGAAACAGACGCTGCCGGTGTCGCTGATGTCGCAACTGTCGAAGAAGCCTTTGCGCATGGTTGGCCCTCCTTCCGCCGTGCCCGCGATCTCCGAATCGTGCGTATCCGTACCGTCCAGACGGATGGTAGTCAACGCGGACCTATGGGTCAAGCAGGGAGATGGGGCGCTGCTCCAACCCGTTCGGACCCCGGCCGAAGGTTATGATCTCGCGCACGTCGAGGTCGAGCAGGTATTGGCGCGCGGTGTCGAGGTCGGCGGCCACCTCGGACGGGCGGTGGCTGTCGTCGCCGAACGTGAAGGGGATGCCGCGTTCGCGCGCGGCGCGCACGACCCACGGCGCGGGGTAGGGGCGGCCGAGGCCGCGCCGGTAGCCGGACGTGTTGACATCGAGAATGCCGCCGTGCTCCTTCACGGAGTCGAGCGCGGCGCAGGCAGCGGCGCGCACGCGCGATGTGCTCACGGACGCCTCATCGGCAGCTTGTTTGCGGACCAGGTCGAAGTGGCCGATGATTTCGGGTTTCAACGCCGCCGCCATCTCGGCGAGGGTCTCGTAATAGCGGACCGCAAGCGCTTCGAGACCGCCGCAATGGGCTACGGCGCGGTCGAATTCCGCGCGCGTGTAGTCGATGATGATCTCATCGACATAATGGACGGAACCGACGATGTAATCGAAGGCGTGCTCCCGCCGCAAGCCGGTCATGACCTCGACATAGCGCGCCCGCGGCACGACCTCGATCTCGAAGCCCTTGAACAGAACGATACGGCCCCCGTATTGCGCCGCCAACGCATCCACGCGGCGCGCGTAGCGGTCAAACAGCCGTTCCAAATGGGCAACGTCCCAGCCAAGGGCGCGTTCTTCGGCAAAGAGAAACCGCGGTTCGATGCGGGGCGCATGTTCCGTAAGACCGTAGGCCGGACATCCGGCCGCGACCGCGGCCAGCACAAACTCTTCCAGTGCGCCTTCGCCATGGTCGCAGAATTCGCCGGAATGGCCGCCATGAAACGACACGCGCCAAGGGCCTGGACAATCTGAAGACATTCATCCTCCGTCCGAAACTGTAGCTACAAAAGTTGCGAAAAACACAAATTCTCGGCGCCGTTGAGGTACTAATCAATCGGAATGTCGTTTCTAATAACCGCTCGGTTGTGATTGGGATTCCGCCGCTGCTATAATCATTGTCTGGAAGGGGCTATTATGGGGGTGTGGCGATTATGATGCAATATTCCGCGTCCGGCGCGATTTGGGAGTACCAATAGCCTCGTGAAATTCTCGTCGGAATTGCCCTTGTATGAGTCGTTGAAACGCGCATTGCTCGAGCGCATCAAGAACGGCGATCTTCCCGAGGGTACCCGCATCCTCCCTGAAATCGAGTTGGCCAGGACGATGGGCGTCAGCCGTAGCACCGCGCGCAAAGCCTTGCAGGCGCTGGAGATGGACGGATATTTGTCCCGGACAGCGGGCCGGGGTTCGTTCGTGAAGTCGCGGCGGAAGACAATGGGTTCCGCCTCGGCGGCACGGGGTACCTTCGGGGCGGCGTTTTGCGCGGCGGACCGGTTCAACCACGTGGGGGAGGTGCTGCAGGGTTTCACGAACAAGGCGGTGGCGGACGGTTTTCGGGTGCTGGTACACCCGCAGAGCGCGGAGCAGGCCGATCAATTCGAGTATCTGGTGGGGGTCTGCAACAGCGATATGGACGGGTGGGCCTTGTGGCTGGCCGCGCCCACGGAGAAGACCGTCGGGTTGCTTCGCCACGTTCAGGATGCCGGCTGTGCGCTGGTGCTCGTGGACCGTTTCGTGCGCACCCTGGACACGGACAGCGTGGTGACGAAGAACGAGAAAATGACCTTCGAACTCACCCGGGAGCTGACCCGGCGCGGCCGGCGCGAAGTGGGGTTCATCAATTTCAGCGATGCAAACACGGTGAACGAAGACCGCGAAACGGGCTACCGCCGCGCGCTTGCCGATGCCGGCCTGGATGTGAACCCGGATTACTTGATCCGGGACGGGCAGGGCGGCCAGGAAGCGTTGCGCCTGCAGATTCTCGCGACGTTGGGGCTGCGCCGCCGCCCGACGGGCATGTGTTGCGCCTCGGCACGCCACGCCGCCGTGCTGGCCGAGGAACTGCAGCGTCTCGGCTACGGCATCCCGGAAGACGTGGAACTGGCCGTCATCGACGACGAACGCATGGCGGACCGGGCGGAGTTTCCCATCCTCTGCGCTCGTCAGCGGTCCTACGATATGGGGAGTATCGCCGCGGAACTGCTCTTGAACCGGCTGGAGCACCCGGACAGCGAATGGCAACAGGTCCGGCTCGACTACGACCTCAATTTCCCGCGGGAATAGCCGTCCCGGCCCGCACGCCTGACCTGTAGCGTTCCCGTGCAACGGCTACGCCTGCATTGGCACTATTGTCAACTACTATTTCTGTTGCGCTCGCGCGGGTGATGTGGTATGCTGCAGGGGTGCGCGGTTGCGTAGACTGGTCGCTCGGGGAGGCGGCGATTGCGTGGTGCGGGGAGGACAGAACATGGCACAGACTGCGCGCCAAACGTGAAAGGGTGGGACGTATGAAGCACGCATGTTGCCTGGTTGCCGTATTGTTGTCGGCGGGCGCGCAGGGGGCGGTCATAGTCGAATTCTCGGACCGGGGGCTGGAGGAACGCGTCCGGGACACGATTGACAAGCCCACGGGCGATATCCTGGACACCGACCTTCTGTACTTGACCTATCTGGACGCTCGAGAATCCGCGATATCGGACCTGACCGGTCTCGAATACTGCGTGAACCTGCTGCACCTCAATCTGCGGCATAACCATGTCCGGGACTTGCAGCCGATCGCCCGATTGACAAAGCTGGACTCGTGCTACTTGACACGGAACGGACTTGGAGACGAGGACCTGGCTGCGCTCGCGGACTTACAGGGTCTGGCCGAACTGGACCTTTCGGGCAATCAGATTACGGACATGTCCGTTCTCGGCGGCTTGACGAACCTCGCCCACCTGTATCTCGCCCAGAACGAGATTTCCGATATGAGCCCCGCGGCGAATCTGCCGCGATTGCGTTCCCTGGACCTTTCGTGGAACAAGATTTCGGACATCAGCGCGGTGGCTTCGCTGCCGCTCCTCTCATGGCTGGCCTTGAGCGGCAACGAGATTTCGGACATTTTCCCCGTCGCGGAACTCGTGGAACCGCGACACCTGGACCTGGCCTGGAACCAGATTTCCGATATCAGCGCGATAGCGAATCTGACCCGGCTGACCCGTTTGGACCTCGGCGGCAACCAGATTACGGACATCAGCCCCGTCGCCGGGCTGACTTATTTGTTGGAGGAGCTGTATCTCGACAACAACGCCATTGTTTCCATCGAGCCGGTTACCGGGTTGCACGGACTGAGGACGCTGTCGCTTTTCTCGAATCAGATCGCGGACCTCGGCCCCGCGGCGGCGAATCCCGGGCTGGGCAGCGGCGACCTGGTGGTCGTGACGTACAATCCGCTGGCGGAATCGGCGTTTTGCGTGGACATTCCCGCGCTGGTGGAACGGGGGGTGTTTGTGATCTTTATTGGCGCCTGCTCCAGCGGCGAAGGCGAGGGCGAAGGCGAAGAACCGGTGGCGTGCGGGGGCGCGGAGCCGGTCCGGCCGCACAGCGCCGACCAGGATGGGAACTGGAGCATTTCGCTGCCGGAACTGATGCGGGTCATTCAGTTCTACAATTCGGACGGCTACCACATCGACCCGGTGAGCGAAGACGGCTACGCCGCAGGACCCGGAGAGACGGCCGCCAGCGGCCGCCACGACAGCGACTACGATGCGGCCGACTGGCGGATCAGCCTGAGCGAAATGCTCCGGCTGACGCAGTTCTATCATGCAAAATCGTATGCCGTCGCCGTATATCCCACGGAGGACGGGTACGAAGCCAATCCCAGCCCAATGCAGGAGGTGATGACGCTGGCGCGCGCCGTGACGCAAGGCGGCATCTGCGAAGCGGGACAGACGGTCGAGGTTACGCTGACGCTGAATTACGATGGCTTGGAGAGGATAACGGCTCTGGCCGTATATGAATTGCTTCCCGAAGGTTGGACCCTGGACGGGTGGGTGTCCGGCGCCATCCCGAACATCGTGCTGGGGCAAAGCGACCTGCTCCAAATGGCCTGGATTTTCGTGCCGGCCATGCCCGTCACGCTCACGTACCGCGCCAAGGCCCCGGCCGTGCCCGTGGGCTGCCAGGATATCCGCGGCCAGGTCGTGTACCGAACGTCCGGGGGGGAACTTCGCTCACAAGCGACCGTGACCGCGGTCGAGGTTGTTGCGCCGACGCAATAACGCCACTGATTGAGATGTTGCCGCCGAGCACTATCGTTTCACATCGGTCCACAGGTTCTCTCTTGGGGCGTTTGCGAAGGGAGAGAGCGGGGTGTCCCCTCGACAGGGACGCAAGGGCCGGCATGGGATTTCGTTGCCGAACCCCGAACGCCTGCTTGACGCGTTTGTCTTTTCGTTCTCTGATGCCTTAGGGTAATTCCGGTTTTGGGGAATAAGGGTTCTGCAAAAGTCTGGCGGACGCCGGGCAGTACCGCGTGCGCCGAGAGGCGAGGCATGCAAGCGGAGTCAGGGCATCTCTCCGATAGAACTTGGTCCTGGTCTGCTGAGGCGTGGGGCGGCCTGGCCGCCATGCTCGTGGCGTTGCCGTCCGCGGTCGCGTTCGGCATGCTGGTCTATGCGCCGTTCGGCCCGGACTACGTGGGGCAGGGCGCGCTGGCGGGCGTTGTCGGCGCGGCCGCGCTGGGTCTTGTGGCGCCGTTGATCGGCAGGAACGGCGGGCTCATCTCGGCTCCCTGCGCACCCGCGGCAGCGGTGTTGTCGGCGCTGGCCGCGGATCTCGTCTCCGGGAACACGGGCGGCATTGAGCCGTCCAGCCTCCCCGCGTTGCTTGCGCTGACGGTGATGTTGTCATCGGTGCTTCAGGTACTGTACGGGGCCATCGGCGGCGGCCGGCTGATCAAGTTCATTCCCTATCCGGTGGTGAGCGGCTACATGTCCGGCGTGGGCGCGCTGATTGCGATCAGCCAGCTGCCCAAACTGCTGGGGCTGCCGCCGGGCACTCCGCTGGTTCAGGGAGTGACGTCGCCCGCGCTGTGGCAATGGCAGGGCCTGCTGGCCGGCATGGTCACGATCGCCGCCATGTGGGTGGGGCCGCGCATTACCACAAAAACCCCGCCGGCCATACTCGGCCTGCTGGCCGGCATAGTGGTCTATCTGGTTCTTGCCTTGTTTTCTCCCGGGCTGCGGACACTCGAAGGCAACACGCTCGTCATTGGCCCCTTGCTTGCCACCGGCTCGTTTCTTGACGCGGCGGCGGAACGCGCCGCGTCTTTCTTCACTTTCGACCCGGCCGCGCTCCGCCACGTACTGATACCCGCGCTCACCCTCTCCGCGCTGCTGTCCATCGACACGCTGAAGACCTGTGTCGTGCTCGACGCGTTGACCCGCAGCCGCCACAACTCGAACCGCGAACTTATCGGCCAGGGCTTTGGCAACGCCGTCGCGTGCCTCGCCGGCGGCATGCCCGGCGCGGGCACGGTGGGGCCGACGCTCGTCAATGTCACTTCCGGCGGGCGGACGCCGCGTTCGGGTGTTATCGAAGGGGCCTTGACCGTCGTGGCCTTCCTGCTCATAGGCAACTTGATAGCCTGGCTGCCCGTCGCCGCGCTGGCGGGCATCCTGCTGCTGGTCGCATGGCGGATGGTGGACAAGAGCATGCTCCGGCTGCTGCGGTATCCGGGCGGCCGCCTGGACTTCGCCGTGATCGCCGGGGTCATCGTCGTGGCGGTCACAGTTGACCTGATCGCGGCCGCCGGGGTTGGCGTGATCCTGGCGATCGTCTTGTTCATCCGCGACCAGATGCGGGGGTCGGTCATTCGCCGGAAACGGTATCTCAGTGAAGTCTCCTCGAAGACACGCCGCCTCGCCGCGGAGCGGGAACTGCTTGCGCAACACGGCGGCCAGGGGGTCTTCTGCGAACTGCAAGGCAACCTGTTCTTTGGCACCACCGACCAACTGTTCTCGCAGTTGGAACAGGATCTCCGCAGGAGAAAATATATCCTGTTCGACATGCGCCGCGTGCAGTCCCTGGATTTCACGGCCGCCCATCTTCTGTACCAGATGCAGGCGCAACTGGCGGAACGGGGCGGGCGCCTGCTGTTCAGCGGTATGCCCTCCACCGTGCTCGACCGGCGTCACTTCGAGCACGACCTGGCCCGTGCCGGGGTTCTGCGCAAGGATGGCGGCGCGATGGTATTCGAGACCCTGGACGCGGCCCTGGAGTGGATGGAAGAGCAAATCCTCGAGAGCGCCGCGCCCGGGCCGCCGAACGAGGAACCGCTCCTTCAATTGCGGGACATCGACCTGTTCCGTGGTTTGGACGAAAGCGCCATGCACGTCCTGGGCGCGTGCGCGCGGGAGTTGTCGATACCGCCGGGCGAGAAGGTCTTTGCCCAAGGCGATACCGGCGACGAGTTGTATCTGGTGCGGCGGGGCAGCGTTCGCATCCTGCTGCCTCTCGAAGGCGGGAAGCGCCATCACGTGGCCACGTTCGGCCACGGCGACTTCTTCGGCGAGTTGTCGTTCCTGGACCGCGGCCTGCGCTCCGCCGACGCCGAGGCGAAGGCGGCGACGGAGTTGTACGCGTTGCCGCGCGCGCGGTTCGACGCGGAAGTGCAGCGTTCGGCGGCGGCGTTCAGCGGGCAGTTTTTCGCGCGGCTCGCGCTGGTCATTGCGAAGCGCATGCGGCAGACCGATATCGAGCTCCAGGCATTGGAGGAGCGTTAAGAGGCTTCCTGCCTTGAGCCGGGGGACTCCGGGCCAGCCCCGCTCAACCGGGAAGCGCGCCGACAATTCAGCGCGGGCTGAGTAGAATAGGAACCACAGGGGAACAATAACCTGGAGGAGGAACTTGTCATGGCCTATGGAAGAAGGACCGCGGCGCTGTCTGTCTCGATACTGGCATTCGCCTTTCTGATGACCGGTTCGTGTGGTCAGCCGCAGCAATCCCAAGCGCTTGACGATGAGCCGCGGCTTCCGGCCGCGTATGAGGTGTCGCTCAGGGAATCCCTTTTCTCCGACCTGTTGTATCTGCGCGACAGCACCAGCGCGCGCGTTTCCAGCTGGGACCGCAGCGGTGCGAACGTGGATTTCCGGGACGTACCCGCGGGAGAAACGCTCGAACTCGCGAATATTCCGGGGGCGGGCTGCATCCGGCACATCTACTTCACGGTCATGACCTCGATGGGTCACATCGGCGATTCGCGGTATCTTCGCGACCTTGTTCTGCGCGCGTACTGGGACGGCGAAGCCGAACCCAGCATCGAGACGCCGTTCGGCGATTTCTTCGGCCAGGGCCATGGCTGCATCCGGTATTTCCGTTCGCTTATGGTCACGGTGAACGAGGGCGCCGAGACCATGGGCCCCAATGCGCCGGCGTTCTCGGTGGGCTTCAACAGTTATTTCCCCATGCCGTTTTCGCACGGTGCGCGGCTGACCCTGACCAATGATGGCGAAACGGATGTGGGCGCCGTCTGGTATCACATTGATTACGAGGCGATGGGCAGTCTCGAGCCGAATATTGGGCGCTTCCACGCGCAGTGGCGGCGGCAAAACCCCACGCCGCCCGTCGGTGACGCGCAGACCCCCGTCAACACGACGATCACAGGCGCGCGGAACGGGGACGGCGCAAATAACTACGTCATCCTTGAAGCGGAGGGGCACGGGAACTTCGCCGGTTATTTCCTGAACGTGCACAATTTCTTCACGACGTGGTACGGGGAGGGCGACGACATGATCTTTATCGATGGCGCTGCATGGCCGCCCGCGGTCCACGGCACGGGCACGGAAGAGTGCTTCGGCGGCGGCGCGTGCCCGAACATCGAGTATGCCGGGCCGTATACGGGTTTTCACCTGATTGGCAACAAGGATTACGCGGGCAAGACGTCCATGTACCGGTTCTACGTGGCCGACCCGCTGCGGTTCCGGAAGTCGATCAAGGTGACGATTGAGCACGGTCACGCGAACAATTTCGCGAACGATTATTCGAGCACGGCGTTCTGGTACCAGGAGGAGCCGCATGCGCCATTCCCCGCGCTGCTTTCTGCCGCGCAGCGCAGGCCGGCCGTGGGCGACGACGCGCACGACCGCGCGGCGGCGGGTTATCAGCGGCTGCAGGCGAACAGAGGCCGATACGCCGCGTTCCTGCATGAAAAGCAGGTTGACCCGCCCGCCGACATAGAAGAGACGGTCATGCAGCAGCTCCTGCCGCAGATTGCGGACGCGCTCACCGCGCACGACTACGCGGCGGCGGCGGAGAAGTGCCAGTCGGCGAATCAGCTGCTCGAAGACTTTCTCGGCAAGAGCCAATAACCGCGCGGCAAACCGTGCCGGCGCGCGCCAATCGCCGGAACCGCGGAAGGGTCTGTTGACCCCTTCCTGATACGCCGCTATACTCGCGACGGGCGTGGCGGCGCGCCCCAAAACGCGTGTGCCGCGGCGTCTCTTTGCCCGAACGCCCGCGCGATTTTACGAGTGTCTTCATGAGCGTAGCGACAAGGTCTTCGCGTATTCGCCGCTGTTCCCTCGCGGCGATTTTGCTGTTGTCTGCGGCGGTGCTCCGCGGCTGCGGAGACCGGGCCGGCGCGCCGCCCGCGCGCGTGATCTGGATTACGATCGACTCGCTGCGCGCGGACCATCTCGGCTACGCGGGGTATGACCGGCATGTTTCGCCGAACCTGGACGCGCTGGCGGCTGCGTCCGCCGATTTCCGTTTTGCCATGGCCCCCTCGAACGTGACGCGGCGGTCCGTGACCGCGTACATGACGGGCAAGCATTACTCACAGGTCCACGAAGACCCCATGCAGATTGGCCTGCCCGAGGACGAGGTTTCGATAGCGGAGGCATTCCAGGCGTCGGGCTGGCGCACCATCGGCTGCGTGACCAATTTCTTCCTCAGGCCTGAAGAAGGCCAGGCGCAGGGCTTCGACGTCTATCACGCTCTCTATCAATACAATGCCCCCTACGGCACGATTGATGAAATCATCGAAACGCTGCGCAAGACCTATGCGAGGAGCACACGTTCCGAATTCATCTACATTCACACGATGGACGTGCATCATCCGTACCGTCCGCCGCTGCCGTATGGCGCGGAATTCATACCGCGCTATGACCGCCGCGTCGTCCGCGAGGGCAACCTGTACAACGACGACGGCTCGGTAGTGATCGGCGACCTGCCCTACTATGCCGAAGGGCACGACGTGCAGCCGGAGGACATCGCGTTCTTGATGAGCCTATACGACGGGGCCATTCAGTACACGGACGCGCGTCTGCCGGAACTGCTGGACGCGCTGGCCTACGACCCGGCGCGCGACATGCTCGTCATAACCTCCGATCACGGCGAGCAGTTTTTTGAACATGGATTCTGGCGGCATGGCGCCATGCTCATGCCCGAAGAACTGCATGTGCCGCTGCTCGTGCGCTGCCCGGGCGTGCAGCCCGGACGACACGGCGGCGCGGTGAGCCTTCTCGACCTTTACCCCACCTTCTGCGAACTCTTCTCGCTGCGGCGGCCCGGCGGGCTGGCCGGTGAGAGCCTGGTGCCCGTCCTGCAGGGCGGGGCCCCGTCCGGCCGGACGGTCTACTGCGAAACGCCTGATGGCACCGGCCCCGCGGCCGCCGTCGTGAACGGCACGCACCTTTACTCCGTGTGCGCCGACGCGCAGTACACTCGACCGGAGGCCATCTGGCCGTTTGCCGAAACCCTGTACGACCTGCGTACGGACCCGGGGTGCGTGCGCAATATCGCGGCCGAGTCGCCGGAAATCGCGGATACGATGAACGCGGAGTTGCGGCGGCTTAACGCGCGCTGGATGCACTTCACGCGCGATGTGTTCCAGGGCAGTGACGGCGCGGTCACTCTCGGACCCGACCTGCTTGCTCCCGCGTGGGCGCGGAGCCCCAGCGTGCCCGCCGCTCAGGTTGCGGGCGCCCAAGACAGCGTGCGCTTCGACGCGCCCGCCCCGGAATTGGTGCTGGCCGCGCCCGTCGACGCGCCCGGCGCGCCTCACGTGCTGGAAATTCCCTACCGGCTTTCCTCAGGCGTGCTTGAGGTCACGTTGTCCGAAGGGGACGGCACGGACACCGTCTGGCGTTACGCGTGCAGGAAGGCGTCGCCCGCGTGGAAGACGCTGCGCCGCCGTGTTTACCCAAACGCGGCGGAGGTGCGGCTCGTAATGCGCATGCGCGAACCCGGCGCCGTGGAGTTTCGCGCGCCCTCGTTGCGCCGGGCCATGCTGCCCGCCGCGCCGTTCGCGTCGCCGGCGACGCGCGCCGCCGCGCCCGATGAGGCGCAGGGTTTGAGCGATGAGGAGCGACAGCGCCTCGAAACGCTGGGGTATATCGGGCCATGACGCAACCCGGAACGCAAGGAAACGCATCCCTGGAACGCGCGGGCAGGCTGCGGTGGGTCTGGTGCGGAGGTGTGTTCTCGGCGGCGTGCTGTCTCCTGATTCACGGGCTTGCGGCGGGCCGCGTCGCGTGTCCGCTGATGCGCGCGTGGTATCCCGTGCCTCTTGTTGCCATCGCAGCCGCGATGGCATACGTGTTGCTGCTGCGGGGCTGGCTGCGCCTGGAATCCGCTCCCTTGACGCGCGAGACGGAGTCTCAACTGGGCCGGGCGCATGCGCCCTTGTACGCCGCCTGGGCGACGCTTGCGGTGTACCTGCTGCCTTCGCAGAACGCGGCGTACCTGCATGCGCTGGCTCCGTGGCTTGTGCTGGGATTGTGGGCGGCATGCCTGGGTTGGTGTGTATTCACGTGTGCGCCGCACCGGAAGCACGCCTATCTGTTCCTGGTTATCCTGCTGTTCGCCGCGTTCCTGCGTCTGAAGGGCCTGACCAACCAGAGTCTCTGGAATGATGAACTGCTGAGCGTGACGCATGCGGACCCGGGACGCACGTTCGGGGGGGTGCTGCGTGAAAGCGACGAACACAACTACATGCCGCCAGGCTATTTCGTGCTGCTGTGGCTCTGGCTCAAGGCGTGGGGTTCCAGCGAATACACCGCGCGCCTGCTCAGTGTGCTCATCGGGCTGGGCGGGATCGCCGCGATGTACGCGCTCGGCGCGCGGTTGGCCAAGCCTTCGGTGGGCTTGGTTGCGGCGTTTCTCACCGCCGTCAACTGGTCGCACTTGCTGCATTCGCAGGACGCGCGGCCATACAGCCTTTTGTTCCTTCTCAGCGCGGCGTCGTATCTGGCGTTTCTGAGACTGCAGGAGCGCCCGAAAGCCAAGGCTTCCCTGACGCAGGCGCTTGTTCTGACGCTGCTGATCTACACGCACTACTTTGGCTGGCTCGTGTGGCTTGCGCAGGCGGCCGCGTGGGGATATATCGCGGCGGGGGCGTGCGCGGAACGGCGCGGGCCGCTCGTGCGGGCCGGGGTGGTCGGTTTCCTGATTCCCGTGGCGGCCTATCTTCCGCAGCTGCCGCAAACCCTCGAATCGTTCCGCGCGACGGTGTATTGGGTGCCGAAGCCGCAACCCGCGGCGTTTGCGGAGATCTTTCTTTACTTCTTCCATGACCCGGCCGTGGCGCTGCTGGTTGCGGCGGCGTTGCTCGTCCTGTTCTTGCGTCAATACACCGGGAACGGGGTTGCGGAAGAGCCGGAGCGCGGCAAACACGCGCTGGGACTGCTCTTGTGCTGGCTCGCCGTGGCCTACCTGGTTCCCTACACGCACTCGCTGAACGCGCACGTCTCCGTCATGCTGCCCCGCTATTTCATGGTGCTGCTGCCCGCGCTCCTGCTCTTGTGCGCTATCGGGATCGACGTATCGCGCAAGACGCGGTCCCGCGTCATGCTGACCGCGGCGTTGGGCGCATTTTCGTTGCTCGACATCTTCTCGGCAAGCGATTACTACCATCGTCCGGCGATACAGGAATACCGGGAACTGGTGCAGGGCCTCCCGCATGATGCGGAAACGCTCTTTTTCGCCAGGCATCGTCAGACCTTTAAATTCGAGTACTACTTCCGGTTGCAGGGCGCGCGGACGCGCGTGCATGACGCCGACTCGGAGACCTTGCGAAGGCTGCTGAAGGAGCGTTTCCCTCGCGCGGACGCCGCTTTCTGGCTGCTCGAGAACATCGAGTTCTATGGCGTGGTGAATGATCCCGAAGTGCTCCGTGCTATCGATCAATTCATGGCGCAAGACCAGGAAATCACGCGCGCCCAGGTCCGCGCGCGGCGGTACGTAGTCAAACCGGATGCCGTTGAGGCGTTGCGCGCATGGTTGCAGGCTGCGCCCGGATGAGCACGCCCGGCCCGCCAGAAACGGGGTTGCCCGCGCCGTGCCGGTGGTTCGCGCGCGCCGTTTTCCTGCTGACGGTGGTCTTTCTTGCACTGGCCGCGGGCGCACTGGCGGCGTCGGTGTTTTCCGCGCGGTTCCGGGCCGGGGAGCTGCCCCTGGCGCTTGGCGCCGCGGCCGGTTATTGGTTGCTGTCCCTTTTCATCACGGGCGCGCTGTGGCTGGCGTGGTATCGCAGGAAGGAGTTTCTCCTGCTGCTTGCCAGCCTGGCCGCGGCGTGCGTGCTGATAGAGGCGCTGACGCCGTATGTGCTGCCGGAACGCGCGATGATGCGATTCCGCTGGCAGAACTCGCGCAGGTATCACCACCTCGCGCCGCCGAACCGCACGATGTTCAAGACGTACTACGAAAACGAGCCGATTCTGGTCGCCACGAACGAGGATGGACTCCGGTCGGAGTATTCTCGCGAAGCGTTTCTCCAGTATTCCGAGCGAATCGTCATGATGGGCGATTCGTTTACCTATGGCTACGGCGTGCGGCAGCGGTTTGCGTTTCCGGAGGTCTGCCAGCAGTTGCTTCGAGAGCGCCTGCACCGCGACGGGCTCGCGGTCTTGAACGCGGGCATCGTGAGTTATTCACCGTTCCTTGCCAATCTGCTCTTCGACGGCGTCATTCGCGCGTACAAGCCGCAACTGGTCTTGTATTTTCTGGACGCAACGGACTTCGGAGACGACTACCAATACGCGGCGATGGCGAAATGCGACGAGCACGGCGTCTATTTCGATATCGATGAACGAGGGCAGTTCTACTACGGTGTCATTGGCGAGCTGGTTTATCGCGTGTTCACGCAGCCGCCCCTTTCACAAGCGCTGGAGTGCGCCTTGTACCCGAAAGAAGTGGTCCTGCGCAAGGTCCTGGGTTGGCCGTCCCGGGAACGGAAAGAATACTACGATTTCACGGTGCGCATAGACGGCGTGACGGAATACAACCGCTATTTCATTTACCGGCATCCCCCGGAATCGCTGCGCCCGTATTTCGCCGCGACGCGCGAGAACATCGATCGGCTCGCCCATGAAGTCCGCCGCGCGGGTGCGGCGTTTGCGCTCGTGGTAGTGCCGCGCTTTCATCACTATGATCCCAAGGAATCGCCGGACTACTGGGAGCGCGGCCAATACGCCACGAACGAGCCTTATCAATACGCCTATCTGGAGTACTTCGACCAGGTGAAAGAGCAAGCGGACTATCCGGTGCTCAATCTGCTTTCCGCGTTTCAGGCCGCGAAGGAGCGTCCGCTCACCTTCCGTCAGGACGCGCACTGGAACGACCGCGGTCATGCCTTCGTCGCGCGCACTATCGCGGATTACCTGGTGGAGCAAGGCTTGCTCCGGTGACGTCCGCGAAGATCATGCGGGTAATTCAATGGCGAAGACGCTGCCCTGGCCTTCCACGCTGCGCACATCGATGCGGCCGCCGTGCGCCTCCGCGATGCGGCGCACAATCACGAGGCCGAGACCGGAGCCCGGCACTTTTGCCACCTCCGCGTGTGTCTTGTGCACGCGCACAAATTCCTGGAACAGCCGGGTCTGGTCCCCGTACGCGATGCCTACGCCGTTGTCTTCGACTTCGATGCGCACGCACTGTTCGCGATTCATCGCGCGCACCGCGATGCGGCCGCCGTCCAGCGTGTACTTGACGGCATTGGTGAGGAAGTTCACGACCGCTTCGCGTACGAGCCGGGGCACGCCCCGCAGCGGACGCAGGTCTTCCGCGACCTCGAGCGTGAGGGTGTGCCGGTGCTGCTGCACGAGGTCCTGGTTCTCTTCGACCAGGTTTTCGAGCAGGGCGCGCAGGTCGATGTTCTGCATATAGGGTTCGAGGTCGCCCGATTCGAGCAGCGCCAGAGACTCGAGGTCGCGGAGAAAGGCGGTGAGTTCATGCAGCCGCAGCTGCGCGCGGTCTACCCAAGCGCCCTGCTGCTCGTTCAGTGCGCCTGCGTAGCCGCCTGCCAGATTACTCAGCAGCATGCTCACCGCGCCTATGGGCGAGCGCAGGTTGTGCAGCGCAATCTGCAAGAAGTCCCGGCGTTGCTTCGAGAGCCGGTCGAGCGCCCGGTTGGATTCGCGCAGTTGGCGCGCGCCGTCGCGGAGCAGGCGCATGAGATAGGTCATCAGCAGCGCTGTCAGCGCGAAGAGCAGCCCCTGCACGACCAGCACCGTAATGACGTAGCGCCCGTCGAGCGGCCCGGTGCCGGGCCGTGGCACGGCGCCATCGGGATAGTGAGCGGGGATGCATCCGCGCCACGTGCCCACGACCATGAGCGCGAACAGGGCGTAGCCGAACACGACGTAGGCGAATGTCGCGCGCGGCGACAGCAGTACGCTGGCGATGATGACATTGAAGATGAAGAAGGCCTGAAACGGCGATTGGGAACCGCCAACGAGCCAGAGCGCCGCGGTGAGACAGAGGAAATCGATGGCGATGCTGATGTCCATCACCAGAATGAGCAGTTCGCGCCGCGCGTTCGCCCGTTCATAGTTGCCCCGGTACGGGCGGGCGATGAGATAGGAAATCGAGTTACAGCAGAACAGGACCGCGGCAAGGATGACGAAGGCCCGCAGGTTGAGCCCTTGAATGCCCACTATGTAGTGGGCGAAATACGCGGCTACGACAATGCCTGCCGCCACAAGGAAGCGCACCACGATAAAGGTGTACAGGCGGTCGCCCAAGTGCATGCCGCGCCCGAACAGCGGCTGATCTTCTTCGTACAACGCCTGTTTGCGCACCGGGTCGCCGTGCTTTTCGATCATCAGCGGCCTCTCCTGATTGTGTCGTTCGTCCTTGCCCTCGGCTGCCGGCGCAAACACCAATGCGCCGGAACGCAACGCCCGGGTACTTCCCTGACGCCGCCCCGGCGCAACTCGGTCACGGGTGAAGATTGCCGCGGCACTTCAAGCGTTCGTGCTTATGTGTCTCTCAGCTTGGCCCTGAGCGTGGCCACCAGCGTGGACGGATCGATGGGTTTCTGGAAGATACCCGCCAAGCCAAGGTCGCGCGCGTCGATATTGTACCGCACGGTGTCGCCCGCCGAACTCAACATGTAGACCGGCCCGGCGAAACCGATTTCCTTCAGCTTCTGCGCGACCCAACTGCCGGAGTCCACATTCTCCATCATCAGGTCCACGATGATCGCATCCGGCTTGATCCGTTCCGCAACTTTCAGGCCCTCTTCGCCGTTGGCCGCTTCGCCGACGGAGAAACCCTCGGCTTCCAGGACGACGCGCAGCGCCGCACGAACATCGGGGTCGTCGTCGATGGCGAGAATGGTCTTTTCCATATTCCTTACTCCTTACGCGTGCCGATCCATGATCGGATGAAGGAAAACGCCTTGTCAAAATTCCCGAGGGCCTGTTCCGTCAGACCCTCCGCAAACTCAAATGCATAGCCGCGGATGCCCAGCACCCACGCCTCGGGCGCCCGGCCAAAGTGCTCCGCCGCGATAGCCAGGACCGACTCGGGCGATACACTGTGGCTGGTGAACGTGACCTCCGTGGCCGGGGCGACCCGCTCGAACGTGAACGGCGCGGCCGCGGTCTTGCTCGCGTCGACAAAGACAACCCGCAGGTACCGGGCCAGCGCCGCGCCTTCCTCGACATTCAACTGGTAATCAGAGTCAACCACGACGCCGGGCAGACCCAGCTCGCCGACCCGGTCCGCCATTGCGGGCCCCAGGCCGTCGTCTTGCCGCCCGGGGTTCCCGTAGCCGAAGATCAGCGTGCCGCTCGGCGCCATGGTCGTCACCCGCGGGTGCGCTCGTCGAGCACGGCGCCGTCCTGACCGATGATCTGTACGTGAAGCCGCATCTGGCCCAGCGCGTGCGTCGCGCAACTCAGGCACGGGTCGTAGGCGCGGATGCCGACTTCAATGTGGTTAAGCAGGCCGTCGGTGATCTCGTTCTTGCCCTCCAGGTGCGCCCGGGCCACCACGTTCACGCAACGGTTCATCGCCTCATTGTTGTTGGTCGTCGACACAATCAGGTTCGCCCGCGTGATCTGGTCGAGGTCGTTGACTTCGTAGTGGTGGAACAAGGTGCCGCGCGGGGCTTCGATCCAGGCAACGCCCCGATTGCGGCGTTTCCCGGTTACAACGAGGTCCGTGCCCTGGAGGTCGGGATCGGGCAGCAGTTCCTTGATTTTCTCCGCTGCGTGCACCAGCTCGATCATGCGCGCCCAATGATAAGCCATTGTCGCGTTGATCGGTTTGCCGTTGCCGATCGCCATGAACTCGCGGCGTTCCTGCTCCGCGATGGGCGTGTCGATGAAATCGCAGTTGTTGATGCGCGCCAGCGGGCCGACGCGGTACCAGCCGTCTTCCTTGCCGAGGGCCTTGATGTACGGGAACTTCATGTAGCTCCAGGGGCGCACTTCCTCGGCGATGTAATCCAGATAGTCCGCCGGGGCGACCTGATCGAAGATGATGCCGCCTGCGGCGTCTTTTGCGCGCAGCTTGCCGTCGTAGAGGTCGAGGCAGCCGTCCTCGCGCACGATGCTCAGATGGTTGGACGGGAATGCGCCGAAGGCCAACAGCATATCCGCGTTCTCGAGCGTGACCTTCTTGCAGAGTTCCAGGCCCTCGACCGCCCACTCGAGCATCGTGTCCGTGTCTTTGAGCAAGGCGTCGCGTTCCTCGATACTGAGGTTCTTATTGATGCCGCCGGGAATCGCGCCGGTGCCGTGGACTTTCTTGCCCGCGGTCGCCTTGATGACTTCCTGGCCGTACTTGCGCATGAGCACGGCCTTCTTCGCCACTTCGGGAAAGGCGGCAAGCACGGCGAGCACGTGCCGCTTTTCGACCGGCGCGTCGAACCCGAAGAGCAGGTCCGGCGAGGCCAGGTGGAAGAAGTGCAACGCGTGCGACTGATACGTCTGCCCGTAGTGCATGAGCCGGCGCATTTTCTCGGCCGTCGGCGTGAGCTTGTCCGCGCCCACGACCACGTCCATCGCCTTGGACGCGGCGAGGTGGTGGCTCACGGGGCAGATACCGCACAGGCGCTGCACGATGGTCGGCGCCTCCCAGTAGAAGCGGCCCTGGGCGAACCGCTCGAAACCGCGAAACTCGATGATGTGGAAGCGGGCCTGTTGCACCTTGCCGGCCTCGTCGAGGTGGATCGTGACCTTCCCGTGCCCTTCGACACGGGTAACCGGATTGATGACGATCTTCCGCTTGCCAGTTGACGCTGTTTTTGCCATTGCCATCAGCCTCCAAAGCGTAGCACGGGCATCCTGCCCGCGAGCCTCATGGGCGCGACGCCCATGCCACGGTCATCAGTCATACTTGACCAGTTCATAAGGCAGCGCGACCTGCTCGCCCTTGAGCAGCGCCACCAGGGCCGTCCACAAGGTGTCCGCCGACGGCGGGCACCCCGGCAGGAAGTAATCGATCTTGACCACTTCGTGACACGGGTACACCTTGTCCAGCAGCGTCGGGATGTCCGGGTCGTTTGGGATGACCCCGTCGTGCTGGAGCGTCGGACCGTTCAGGTAGGCCTCTTCGAGGCATTCCTTGAGCGGGACCGTATTCCGCATCGAAGGCACGCCGCCCGTAATGGCGCACGAGCCCATCGCGATGAGAATCCTGCAATGTTTGCGGAACTCGCGCAGGAATTCGACGTTTTCCTCGTTGCTGACGCCGCCTTCGACAATGCCGATGTCGACCGGCCGCGTGAACTCCTTGATGTCGTTAATCGGCGACTTGTCGAACTCGATCAATTCGACGAGGTCGATAATCCGCTCGTCGATATCGAGAAACGACATGTGACAGCCGAAGCAACCCGTGAAGAAGCCGGTCGCTACCAGTGGTTTCGCCATGACTCCATTCCTTTCCCGGCCGTACCGCGCCGTTCAGACCTTTGCCGCTTTTTTCTCGATTTCGGCGCCGATGGGCGTCTTGTCGTATTTTCGCCGGCCCACGGGCGTCGCGTAGCCCTTCCGTTTCACGGTCAGGCAGCCCGTTGGGCACACCTGCGCCGCCTTGTCGGCCGCGGTCAGTGACGTTTCGCCAAGGCCATGCTCCGCATCCACGGCAAGACGCATGTGGATTCCCCGATTCTCAAAGCCGAAAGCATTCTTCCCGTCCACCACCGACGAGGCGCGCGCGCAGCGGCCGCACAACACACAGCGGTCACGGTCGATGTATACGTCCTTATGGCTTGCGTCGAGTTCGCGCTTCTCGCGCAGATACGGCAGCGTCGGTGCAATCATGCCGAGCCGGTACCCGAGCGCCTGCAACTCGCAATTACCGCTCGCCTCGCAGGACGGGCAGAAATGATTGCCCTCCGCGAAGAGCATTTCGATGAGCCGCCGCCGCAGCGTGTTCAAGCCGTCCGTATCGTTCTCGATAACGAGCCCTTCACTGACCGGAAAGGTGCATGAACTGGTCGGACGCCCGTTGACTTTCACGGTGCACACGCGGCAGTGGCCGCCGGGCGGCAGGTCCGGGTGATGGCAGAGCCGCGGCACATAGATGCCCGCGGCATCGGCCGCTTCGAGGATGGTCTGGCCCGCTTTCGCTTGCACTTCGACGCCATCGATAATGATGTTGACAGTGTCCTGGCTCATGGGTGTCAATCCTCCAGCACGGGTGTCTTGCCCGTGATTGCGCAGCCTTCGGCCAGTGCCGCCTTCAAGTCGAAAGGCGGAATGAAATCCTCCTTCCGGAGCCGCGCCTCGTACAGCCCCGCGAAGCTGCGCAGCGTGGTCAGAATGGGGTTGGCCGCGGTCTGGCCCAATCCGCACCGGCTCATGGTCTTGACCGTGTTGGCCACCTCCTCCATCTGCGCAAGGTCGGCGTGTGTGCCCCTGCCCGAGAGGATCTTGGCCAGTTGCGTGGACAGCATCGTCGTGCCAACGCGGCACGGCACGCACCAGCCGCACGATTCCTCGACGAAGAACTCGACGAACTGATGCATGCACGCAAGCAAATCGCGTTTCGGGCCAAACACGATGATCGAACCGCCCGTGGGCAGGTCCTCGAACGAGATGCTGCGCCCGAAATCCTTCGGCGCGACGCACTGGCCCGAGGGGCCGCCCACCTGAACGGCCTGGGCTTCTGCCGCGCCGACCATTTCGAGCAGCTTCTCGATGGTAATGCCGTAGACGACCTCATAGACGCCCGGGCGCGCGCAGTCCCCGGAAACGCTGAGCAGTTTGGTCCCGTTGGAATCGCGCGTGCCCATCGCGGCGAACCACTCGCCGCCCTTCTCGAGGATGCGCGCCGCGCAGCACAAGGTCTCGACGTTGTTCACGCACGTCGGCTCGCCGTTGTACCCTTTTTGCACCGGGAAGGGGGGCCGGTCGCGCGGGGCGCCGCGCTTGCCTTCGAGCGACTCTATGAGCGCCGATTCCTCGCCGCAGATATAGGCGCCCGCGCCCAACTGGACGCGGATGTCGAAGTCGAAGCCTTCGTACCCGACGATGTTCTGGCCGAGCAGGCCGAGGTGGCGACGCTTTGCAAGCACCTGTTCGAGGTGCGGCAGCAGCGATTCGTATTCACCGCGGAGGTACAGCAGGCCTTCCTTCGCGCCAAGCGCGTGGCCGGCCACGGTCATGCCCTCGAAGAGCAGGTCCGGGCATTCGGTAAGAATCACCCGGTCCTTGAAAGTGCCCGGCTCGCCCTCGTCCGCGTTGCAGATGAGATAACGGGCGTTACCCTTCGCCTTGCGGCAGAAGTCCCATTTCATCGCCGTCGGGAAACCCGCGCCGCCGCGGCCGCGGAGACGCGCCTTGTTCAACTCGCCAATCACCTCTTCCGGTTTCCGGTTTGCCGCGACGCGGACCGCCGCGCCGCGTTCCATTGGCGCGAAGATGACCGGGCCGGGCTTGCGCAGGTTCAAGTCCACGTTAGCCTGCGGCAGCATCGCGATGTCTTTCCCCTCGCGGATTGCCGCGGCGATCTTCGGCGCGTCCGCCGGGGTCAGGTTGGTGACGGGCGTCGTGCCGATCAATGCGCCGGGCGCTTGGTCGCTCAGGCCGATGCACGGCGCATACTGCAGCGTGATTGCGCCGTCCGGTGTCGTCTCGCCCACCTTAATGCCCAAGACTCTCTCAAACGCCTGCGCCACCTGGTCCGCGCCCTTCATCCGCTCCGGCACGGCACGGCACACACGGATCACCGTCTTGCCCTGCGGCCGGCGCGAGAAAAGCGCGTAGAAGCTGACCATATCGCGCACCTGTACGCGGTGCATGCCCAAGGCTTTGGCGATCTGACCGACGGTCTCCTCGGTCAGGCAACCCAGCTTCGCATGCACCGACCGGGCGATGTCCATGAGGCGCCCGCGGTCGCGCCCAAACTGTTCTACCACCTGGGTCACGAGTGCTGTGTCCCCTGCCATATCTCTTGACCTCCACTGTTCCGGTCACCACTCCCGGGAGCCGCACGCTTGTGCCGCGATACGTCCCCGAAGGGGCAATCCCATCGTCTGAACAAAGAGCAGAATTCATACCAAGTCCATCGCAGTCCCTCCCGTATCCGTTAACGTGTTTATTTAAAAGAACTTAAGAAACACCGGGCAACAACGCCCCTATGCATGAATGCTCAAAATGAGCATATATGCACTAAACAGTAATGCACAAATTGCGCATATGAGTGCGCCGCTTGCAGCGAATGACCTGACCCGGCGATGGCCGAGTTGCGCAGCCCACGAGACTCCCGGGGTCTTTCGGTCCGGGCCCCTCTTATGGCATGATGACGGGCACGGTCGCGTTGTGTTTTTCACGGTGGCTGATGACAAGAAAGGTTCTGGACCATGCTGGGACTGCTGGTGCTGATTGTATTGAATGCTTCTGACAGTGACCTCATCGCCGGGCCGGTGGAAGTGGTCGCGGAAGGCTTCCAGTTCACGGAGGGGCCGGTGTGGCTGCCGCGGGAAGGACTGTTGTTCAGCGACGTGCCTGCGGATACGATTTATCGCGCGGACAAGTCAGTGTTCCGCAGTCCCAGCGGGCAGTCCAACGGGCTGACACTCGACCCGCAGGGCCGGCTGGTCGTGTGCCAGCACCAAGCCCGTTGCGTGACGCGAATGGAAGCGGACGGCGGCGAGACGGTTCTGGCCGAGCGGTTCGAGGGCAAGCGGTTCAACAGCCCGAACGACGTCGTGGTGCGCAGCGACGGCGCGGTCTTTTTCACGGACCCGCCCTATGGGTTGAAGGGGGGCCTGCAGGGGCCAGACGCGGAACTCGATTTCTGCGGCGTATTCTGCATTACGCCGGACGGGACGGTCCGGCTCCTGGCCCGGGACTTCAAGAAACCCAACGGCATTGCGCTGTCTCCGGACGAAAAGACGCTCTACGTCGCGGACACCGACGGGGGTCACATCCGCGCGTTCGACGTTGCCGACGACGGCGCGCTGGGCAATGACCGCATCTTCTTTCACGTAACACATCCCGACGGCATGGCGGTCGACGAGCGGGGCAATATCTGGACGACCGGCGGCAAAACGGTGACGGTGGTCAACCCGCGCGGAGAGCAATTGCAGCAGGTCGAATTCCCCCTGATTCCATCGAACTGCACGTTCGGCGGCGAGGACGGCAAGGTGCTGTTCGTGACCGCGCGCACGGCCGTCTACAAGGTGCCCACGACGGTTGCGGGGCTGCGCGCGCTGAAATGAGGGAATCCTCGGGCCTGACAGTGCACCCCGTGCAGCTGGCAATGTTGCCGCAGGGCTCCGGAGCGCTCCGGAGTTGCGGCGCGGCGCGGCGGCGTGGATACTGAGGGCTTGGCCTGAGCGGCGTGCGGCGTGGGTGCAAGCGAAGGGGCCGCCGCCGCAGGCATCTATGCATTGATGGGAAAAGCAGTCTTCCCGGCGTGGTCATTCGAGCCGGAGCGTTCGTCATTACGGATGTGAGGCAGGCATGGGTGAGGAAGTGCAGCAGGAAACGCTTGTGGGCGTATTGCGCGGGCGCGCCGCGCTGACGCCGGATCGCGCCGCCTTCACGTTCTTGCGGGACGGCGAAGACGATGCCGTCACGTGGGATTATGCGTCGCTTGATGTGCGCGCGCGCGCCGTGGCGGCTGCGCTTAGGGCGCGCACGGCGCCGCGCGACCGGGCCATGCTGCTGTATCCCGCGGGACTCGAATTCATCGCCGCGTTTTTCGGCTGCCTGTATGCAGGGGTGATTGCCGTGCCCGCGTCGGCGCTGTGGGGCCGCCGCGGCCGCGGGCGGCTGGAGAGCATGATTGCGGACGCGCAGCCGTCGGTGCTGTTGACGGATGCGGCGAACTGCGAACCGCTGCGCGTGTCGCTCACCGGTGTCTTTGACGCCACGGATAGACTCCTCGCGACAGACATCCTGCCGGGCGCGGTGACCTTCACGCCGCCGGAAATCAGCCCCGGCGCGACCGCGTTTCTGCAGTACACGTCCGGGTCAACCTCCCAGCCTCGCGGCGTGATGGTGACGCACGGCAACGCGGTCCACAACTGCCGGTTTATGCAGGAGCGGCTCCGCCATGCCGCCGACAGTGTCGTCGTGAGCTGGCTGCCGCATTTTCACGACATGGGGCTGGTGGCGGGGATTGTCAAACCGGTTTTTCTGGGCTGTCGCGGCGTTCTGATGCCGCCGGAGCATTTCGTGCAACGGCCCGCGCGCTGGCTGCGCGCGATCTCGGCGTATCGCGGCACTTTCAGCGTCGCGCCGAATTTCGCCTACGATCTATGCGTTGACCGCGTGTCGGAAACGGACCGCGAGGGGCTCTGCCTCTCGTCCTGGCGTAATGCGTGCAATGGCGCGGAACCGGTGCGCGCGCAGACGCTGCGGCGGTTTACAGAAGCGTTTGCGCCCTGCGGATTTCGACCGGAGGCGCTGTCGCCGTGTTACGGACTTGCGGAGGCGACGCTCGCCGTTACGCTCACGCCGCCGGACCGGCCGCCGGCCGTGTGCGCAGTGGACGCGGCGGGCGGCCCGCGCGAGCGCGCCGGCTGCGGGGCGCCGTCCGCGGACACGGAGGTCCTGGTCGTGGACCCCGAGACGTTTCGGCCGGTCGCGCCGGGGGGCACAGGCGAGGTCTGGGTGTCGGGCCCGGGCGTGGCGCGGGGATACTGGGGCCGGCCGCTGGAAAGCGCGGAGGCATTTGCGGCGCGGCTCGCGGACGGCCGGGGCCCTTATCTGCGGACGGGCGACCTTGGCGCATGCATCGCGGGGGAGTTGGTCATTCTGGGACGGCTGAAGGACGTGGTGATCATCCACGGTTACAACCATCATCCGCAGGACATCGAGGCGACGGTCGAGGCGGCGCACGGAGTCTTGCGCCGGGGCGGGTGCGCGGCCTTCGGCATCGACGTGGACGGCGAGGAACGGCTGGCGGTTGCATGCGAAGTCGAGCGCGGCCATGAATCCGGTTTCAACGCGGACGAATTGGCGGCGCAGGTCTGCCGCGCCATCGCGGCCAACCACGAACTCGAGGTCCATGCGATCGCGTTTGTGCGCGCGGGCGCGATTCCTAAGACGACCAGCGGAAAGGTGCGGCGGCACGCTTGCCGCACCGCGTTTCTGGATGCCTCTCTGAGCTGCCTGGCCCGGTGGCGGCGTCCGGCGGCGGGCGCGTGTGTGCAGGCCGCACCGTCCGGAAACGCGCCAGACTTCCCGGCCATCCGCGAGTTTCTGCTGCGGCTCGTGGCGGGGCGTACGGGCCTTTCTGGGAAGGTGTTGACCGGAGAGGAACCGTTTTCGGGCTTGGGGCTGAGTTCGCTGGCCACGGTGCAGCTGGCGGGCGAATTGGAGCGATTCCTCGGACGGGCGCTTGCCCCGACGATCGCGTACGTGCATTCTACCATCAACGCACTGGCCCGGGCGCTGTCGGGAGGCGCGAGCGGGACCGGATACGGCGCGCGGGCGCGCCCGCGCGGCGAACCGCTGGCTATTGTCGGCATGGCGTGCCGTTTCCCGGGTGCGGACTCGCTGGACGCCTTCTGGGAACTGCTGTACAACGGCGTGGACGCGATTTCGGAGACGCCGCGCGACCGGTGGGACAATGACCGTTTGTACGACCCAAATCCGGGGACGGCGGGCAAGACGAACACGCGCTGGGGCGGTTTTTTGAAGGATATCGACCAGTTCGACGCGCAGTTCTTCGACGTTTCGCCGCGCGAAGCCGCGCGCATGGACCCGCAGCAGCGCCTGCTGCTCGAAATCTCCTGGCACGCGCTGGAACACGCGGGCATTCCGCCGGCGGCGCTGTCCGGCTCGCGGACGGGCGTCTTCATCGGCATAGGCAATATTGACTACATACAGGTGCAGTTGACGGCGGGTTGTCCGAACGACGCGTATGTGGCCTCGGGAAACGCCACGTCGATTGCAGCCAACCGGCTCTCCTACTTCTACAATCTGCAGGGGCCCAGCGTGGCCGTCGACACGGCGTGTTCGGCATCGCTCACGTCGGTGCACCACGCCTGCGCGAGCCTGCGCGCAGGCGAATGCGACTTGGCGTTGGCGGGGGGGGTCAACCTGCTGCTCAGCCCCGTGGGCACCGTGTCGCTTTCACAGGCGCGCCTGATGTCGTCCAGCGGGCGCTGCAAAGCCTTCGATGCGTCGGCGGACGGCTACGTGCGCGGCGAGGGCTGCGGCATCGTGGTGTTGAAACGGCTTTCCGACACGATCGCGCACGGCGACCGCGTGCTCGCCGTCATTCGCGGCACGGCGATCAACCACGATGGGCGGACCAATGGCCTCACGGCCCCAAACGGCCTGGCGCAGGAAGCCGTGATTCGCGCCGCGCTCGAGGACGCGCGGGTTGCGCCCGAGGCCGTGCAGTATCTCGAAGCGCACGGCACCGGCACGCCTGTCGGCGACCCGATCGAATTTGAAGCCGTCAAGGATACCCTGCTCACGGGCCGCGCGCCGGACGCCCCGCTGCGCATAGGCTCGGTCAAGACGAACATCGGGCATCTCGAGATCGCGGCGGGCGTTGCGGGACTGATCAAGACAGTGCTCGCGCTGATGCACGAAGTCATTCCGCCGCATCTTCATCTGCGGCAATTGAACCCGTTGATTCGCGCCGGCGGACTGCCCGTGCAATTCCCGGCGGCGCCGGTCCCGTGGCCGGCAAACAGGGGAACCGGATTGCCGGATCGCCGCGAGAACCGCGCGCCCGCGCATTCCCCCGCGGACAGGGAGGGCAGAGTGGGCATGCGCCGCATCGCGGGCGTCAGCGCGTTCGGCTTCGGCGGCGCCAATGCGCACATTGTGATTGAAGAAGCGCCCGCGCCGCCGTTCCTGGCCGAGCACAGCGGCACACGGCCGGTGGCGCGGCCCCGGCATGTGCTTACGCTGAGCGCGCACAGCGACGCCGCGCTGCGCGTGCTGGCGGCATCCTACGCCGCGCACGCGCGCCGTACCGCGCCGCCGGTCAGCGACCTCTGTTTCAGCGCGAATACGGCGCGCGCCGGCCTGCCGCACCGGCTGGCGATCGTGACGGATGGCGATGACGGCGCCGGGCGAGAAAGCCTGTTGCAGGTATTGGACGCCGCAGCCTCGGGCACACCGGCGTCCGAGGCGGTTTTGGGCGAGACCCGGCCCGGCGTGCCGCCGCGCGTCGTCTTTCTGTTCACGGGCCAAGGCGCGCAATTTCCGGGTATGGCGCGCGAACTGTACGAAACCAGCCCGGAATTCCGCGAGATGCTCGACCGGAGCAGCGCGATTCTCGGGGACGCGCTGGACGTGCCCCTGACCGATGCGATCTATCCCCCTCACGGCGCGCAAAGCCCGATCCACCAGACGGCCTACACGCAGCCCGCCCTGTTTGCGCTCGAAGTGGCGCTCGCGCAACAGTGGATGCAGTGGGGCGTCGTCCCGGACGCGGTCATTGGCCACAGCATTGGCGAACTGGCCGCGGCATGCGCCGCGGGCGCATTTTCCCTGGAGACCGGACTGCGGCTGGTGGCGTTGCGGGGCAGACTGATTCAATCGTTGCCGGATACGGGCGCGATGACGGCTGTGTTCGCGGACCGCGAGACGGTCGCGCATGCGTTGCGCGGCAGCGAAGCGTGTGTGGTCATCGCGGTATTCAACGGGCCGAACCTGCAGGTGATTTCCGGAGAACGCGACGCGGTTGCCGCGGTGACGGCCGGGTTCAGGGAGCGCGGTGTCCGCACCGAGCCGCTGAACGTGTCGCACGCGTTTCACTCGCCGCTGATGGACCCGATCCTCGACGCGTTCGAGCGCGAAGCGGGCCGGTTCGCATATACGCCGCTGCGGGTGCCGCTGGTCTCGAACCGTGGCGGCGCGGTGCTGCCCGCGGGCACGGTGCTCGATGCGCGCTACTGGCGCGACCACGTGCGGAATCCCGTCGATTTCGGCGCAGGCATGCGGGCGCTCGAAACGGACCAGCCGGCGTTGTTCATCGAGACGGGCCCGGCCCCAACGCTCATCGGCATGGGCCGCCGCTGCATCGCGGCGTCAAAGGCGGCGTGGCTGCCCTCGCTCTCGCGCGATTCCGACAACTGGCGCGTATTGCTGTCGAGTCTCGCGAAGGCGTGGACGCGCGGTGCCCCCGTCGATTGGGCCGCCTTCCACGCGAGCCGTCCGCACCGCCGTGTCGATTTGCCGTTGTATCCGTTCCAGCGCGCGAGCTATTGGTGCGTGAAGGAAGGCCCCGCCTGGACCGCGCAGGCCGCTGTTGTCCGCGGAAACGCTGCTCAACCCGAGGCCCTTGACAAGGCTGCCGTGTCGCGCGTCCAGCCTTTGCTCTACGATGTCGCTTGGGAACCGGCCACCGTCGATATGCGTGCGCCGGGCGCCGCCGGTGATTGGCTCGTTTTGTGCGATGAACAGGGATTCGGCGCGGCCTTGGCGCACGCGCTGGCACAGTCCGGGCAGAAGACGTTCTGCGTGCGCAGGGGCGGGGCCTATCGCGAGCTGGCCGCCGCCTGTGCGGCGACCCTCAATTTCGAGGACCTGCATTGTCTCGTCCGCGATTTTCTCGCGCAAGCGGATCTGCCGCGCGGTATCGTCAACTGCTGGGGTCTGGATTCTTGCGCGCGGACAGCGCGGCAAGGAGAGACGCCCATTGAAAAGGGGCGCCGGGCGGCCCTTGCCTGCGGCGGGAGCCACGAACCCGCGGAGATGTTTCCGGAACGCGGCGGGGCCGCCGTACCGGCGTCCATATCCGTGGCCGCGGAGGCAGGGGACGGGTGCAACTCGTCTCCCGGTTTGTTGGCGTTGCTCTACTTGGGACAGGCCCTCTCGCGACACGCCGGCTCGCGCGAAGCGCCTCGCATTCATCACGTGACCCGCAACGCGGTACGCGTCACAAACGATGACCCCGCTCCCGCGCTGGACCAGGCGCCCGCCTGGGGGCTTTTCCGCACGATGGCGGTCGAGTACCCGGATTTTGCCGGAAAGCTGTTCGACCTGCCGGCGCATGCCGGGCCGGCACTGGTTCGGCGCGCACTTTCGGAATTGCTCGCGGGCGACCATGAGAACATCGTTGCATGGCGCGGAGACACGCGTTATGCCGCGCGTTTGCGCCGCCTCATTCCGGCGCTCGCAGAGCCGTTCTGGTTTCGCCCCGACGGCGCTTACGTGATTACCGGCGGCTTTGGGGGGCTGGGTTGCGCCGTTGCGCGGTGGGCGGTCCGGCGCGGCGCACGGAGGCTGATTCTGCTGGCGCGGCATCCGCTTCCGCCGCGCACGGAGTGGGCAAGCGTGCCCGCGGATTCGGAGACAGGCCGCCGCATCGGCGTGGCGCGCGAACTTGAAGGACTGGGCGCATGCGTGCACGCGGCGGCGGTAGACGTGGGGGACCTGCCGGACTTGGAAGCATTCCTGGCGTGCTATGCGCGGGAACAGTGGCCGCCGGTGAGGGGGGTGTTCCATCTCGCGGGGGCGCTACAGGACCGGCTCCTGCCGCAGCTTGACCCCGCGTCTTTCGATGTGGTGTTTCGCGGGAAAGCACGGGGCGGATGGAACTTGCATCATGCGTTGCGCGATGCGCCCCTGGACTGTTTTGTGCTGTTTTCTTCCGTGGCTTCGTTGCTGGGCGCGGCAGGCCAGGGCAACTACGCGGCGGCGAATGCGTTTCTGGACGCCTTCGCCGCGTGGCGGCGCGCGCAGGGGCTTCCTGCGCTGAGCATCAACTGGGGCCCCTGGGCGGAGGCGGGCATGGCGGCGTCGGAATTGCGCGGCGGCCGCATGGCGCGGCAGGGCATGCACAGTCTTGCGCCGGAGGAGGGCCTTGGCGCGCTGGACGTGCTGCTCGCGTCGGGCGTGACGCAGGCGGGCGTATTCAACGCGGACTGGACCGCCCTGGCCGAATCGTATTGGCAGTTCTCCGCGTCGCCTTTCTTGGGCGCGATACTGCAAGCAGACCACAAGAAGGGCCCGAGCGCCGGGGCCGCGGACATTCTGGCCGCGTCGGGCGCATCGCGCGAAGCGCTGCTGCTGGAACTCGTGCGCGCGCGAGTGGCCGCGGTGCTTGGCGCTTCCCCCGACCAGATTCCGGTGGACCGCGGCGTGGCGGAACTCGGCATGGACTCGATCATGGTTACGGACCTGCTGAGCGGGCTGAGCCGTGACCTCAAGTTCCGAGTCCACCCGCGCGAGGTCTTTGACCGCCCGAACCTGGCGGCGTTTGCGGGCCACTTGACCCGCGAATTGGATATTCACCAGCGGAAGTCAACGGGCGAGACGCCGCCGGAGGGCGGCTACCTGAAAGCCAAATTCGACGAGATGGCGCGCAAGGTCAAGCAGCCGCGCAAGGCCGTGCGCAAGAATCCGCCGTGCGTGTTTGTTTTCGCCGCGCCGCGCTCCGGCTCAACGCTGTTGCGTGTTATCCTCTCGGCGAACAAGGCGCTCTTCAGCCCGCCGGAACTGCACATTCTCCCGTTTGAAGATTTGCGGGACCGCGGCATTGCGCTGGGCGACGGCAAATATCTCGGCGACGGCCTGCAGCGCGCGTTCATGGAGCTTCGAGGCTGCGGCGAGGAGGAAAGCCGGGCCTTGATCGACCGCATGACGGCGGACCTCACGCCCGTGCAGGACGTGTACCGGATGTTGCAGGAGGGCGCCGCGCCGCGGCTGCTGGTCGACAAGTCGCCGTCGTACAGCGGCAGCGTTGACGCGCTGCGCCGGGCGGAAGACCTCTTCGAGAACGCGCGCTACATATACCTGCACCGGCACCCGTACGCGGGCATTGCGTCCTACGTGAAGAATCGCACTGGCCGCATGTTCGATTTCGGCCACGCCGACCCGTACCTTTTGGCCGAAGAGGTCTGGACGGTGCACAACGGGAACATCCAGGCGTTCCTGGAAGAGGTGCCGCCCGGGCGCAGAATACGCGTGTGCTACGAGGAAATGGTGCGCGCGCCGGAACAGGTGTTACGCACGGTTTGCGCCGTGCTTGACGTGCCGTTCGACGCGGACATGCTGTTCCCGTACGACAAGGGGTCGATGCTCGACGGCGTGCGCCCGGGCAAGCGCGCGACGGGCGACCCGAATTTCCTGACCCATACGTCGATTGACCCCGCGCTTGCCGAGGCATGGCGCAAGGAGCGGCTGCCGCGCCTGCTGGGCGAAGCCGCCCGGCGCATCGCGAGGCGCCTGCAGTACGAACTGCCGCACGAGACGCCGCGCGAGCCCGCTGTCGCGGAGTTTGAGGAAGAGCGCCTATGACGCCGCGCGAGGCGCTGGCCGCACTGCTGGACCACAACGCGCAGGTGTGGTCGGACGGCGGCGAATTGTGCCTGCGCGCGCCGCAGGGCGCGATGACAGACGCGGTGCGCGCGGCGGCGCGGGAAGTGAAGGCGGAACTGGCGCGGATGATTGGGCCGGGCCGCAAATACGCACCCGCTTCGCACTCGCAGCAGCGATTGTGGTTCCTGGAAGCGCTCGAACCGGGCAGCGGCGCTTACACGATGCACGCGTCGTACGTTCTCGAAGGCGATTTCGGCCTCGAGCGCGCGCGCGAGGCGGTTGCGCGAGTCTCGCGGCGGCATGAGGCGCTGCGGACCCAGTTTGAGCGCGTGGAGAACATCCTGGCGCAGGTGATCGTCGCCGAGGCGCCGCCGCCCGTCATATTTCACGACTTCTCGGAGCTTGCGGACGAAATCGCGGAAGAGGATGCTCGGCGCGCGGCCGTGGCGCTGGCGCAGGAACCCTTTGATCTGGCGCAGGCGCCGCTTCTGCGCGTTCTGGTCTGCCGTCTGGCCGCGAAACGGCACGTGCTCGCGTTCATCATGCACCACATCGTGTCCGACGGTTGGTCCGCGCGGCTGTTGACTCGCGATTTCCTGGCTTGTTGCGAGGCCGCGCGCGGGGGGACCGAGCCCGCGCTCCCGCCGTTGCCGGTGCAGTTCGCGGATGCGGTGTGCCGCCGCCGCGCAGCGCTGGCGGACGAACTGGACGCGGACCTTGCGTACTGGCGCGGGAAGCTGTGCGGGCCGCTGCCGGTAGTCGAACTGCCGGGCGACCGGCCCCGGCCGGCGGCGCAGTCGTTCCGGGGCGGGCGGGAGGCGCGGGTGCTGCCGGAAGCGCTGCGCGCAGCGCTGCAGCAAATGGCGCGGCGCGAAGACGCGACCCTGTACACCGTCCTGCTAGCGGCGTTTCACGTGTTGCTATACCGGTATTCCGGCGCGCGCGACATTGTCATCGGGTCGCCGGTCGCGGGCCGGACCGAGCCGGATGTCGAGCACGCGATCGGTTTTTTCGCGAACACGCTGGCGCTGCGCACGCCGGTCGCGGGGGAACAGTCTTTTCGTGCGTATCTCGGGCAAGTGCGCGAAACCGTGCTGGATGCGCAGTCTCATCAGCAGATGCCGTTTGACAAACTGGTCGAGACCCTGCAGCCTGCGCGGAGCCTCGCTCATTCGCCCGTATTTCAGGTCGTATTCGCGCTGCAGAACGTGCCGCGCCGCGAATTCGAAATGTCTGACCTGCGCATCACGAAATTCCCCTTCGAGACCGGCCGGACGCGCTTCGATCTCAGCCTGACGATCGGCGAACGGGCGCGCGGCTTTGTCGCCACCGTGGAATACAGCCGCGACCTCTTCGACGGCGAGCGCATGGCGCGTCTTCTTGAGCATTACGAGCATCTGCTGCAAGGCATCGCGGACGCCCCGGACACGCCCATCGCCGCATTGCCGATTCTCAGCCCGGTCGAACTGCGCAATGTGCTTGTCGCGTGGAACGAGACCGCGGCGTCTTATCCCGAGCGCCTTACTCTGGACGCGATGATCAAGGCGCAATCGGAGCGTACACCCGGCGCCGTGGCCGCGCAAGAGGAGCGCGATTCGGTTACCTATGCGGGGCTTGAAGCCCGCGCCGAAGCGCTGGCGGAACGGTTGCGCGGGCTGGGCGCGGGACCTGGCAAGTGCGCGGCCTTGTTGTTGCCGCGCGGAATCGGGATTGTCGCCGCGGTGTACGGCGTACTGAAAAGCGGCGCGGCGTTTGTGCCGATCGACCCCGACGCGCCGCCCGCGCGCATTGCCTTCTCTCTGCGCGATTGCGCTGCGGTGGCCCTGGTCACGACGCGAGCGCTGCAGGACCGCGCGGAAGCGCCGGCGTGTCCCGTGATCGTGATCGAAGACGTTGCCGGCGAGGCAACTTGCGGGTGCCGCGCGGAATGCGACGTTACTCCGTCCGACGCGGCCTATGTGGTCTACACCTCGGGTTCGACGGGTACGCCGAAAGGCGTAATAGTCCCGCATCGCGGGGCGGTGAATCTCGCCGTCTGGCAAGGGCGTTATTATGACCTGCAGCCGGGGGATCGCGTGCTGCAATTCGCGTCGCCCGCGTTCGACGCGTTTGTGTCTGAATTGACGATGGCGCTGTGCACCGGCGCGGCGCTGGTGGTCCCGGAGCGCGAGACGATTCTCGACCCGGCGGCATTGGCGCGGTTCCTGGCGGACCAGCGCATCACGCACGCTACCTTTCCGCCCACGATGCTGCGTTTGCTGCCGGAAGTCGCTTTGCCGGACCTGAAGGCGCTGCTCTCGGCGGGCGAGACGTGCGATCCGGCGCTGGCCGCGCGCTGGGCGGCGCGCGCGCCGTTCTACAACGCCTACGGTCCCACGGAATGCAGCGTCTGCGCATCCGTGTATCGCTGCACGGGCGCCGAATCGCAACTTGTGCCGATCGGCGCCCCGGTCGCGAATGTGCGCCTCTATGTGCTCGATACGCACGGGTGCCCGTCGCCGGTTGGCGTCCCCGGCGAATTATACATCGGCGGCGTCAGCCTGGCCGACGGGTATCTCAACCGGCCTGACCTCACCGCGGCCGCCTTCGTCGAGATGACGTTGCCGCTCGCGGGCAGGCAGCGGCTCTACCGCACGGGCGACATGGTTCGCCGCCGCGCGGACGGGTTGCTCGAGTATCTGGGCCGCCGCGACAGCCAGGTCAAGCTGCGCGGTTTCCGCATCGAGCTGGGCGAGATCGAGGCGGCGCTATCTGAACACGCCGGCGTGCGGGCGTGCGCGGCGCACCTGCGCGCCGTCGAGTCGGGCGGACAAGAGCTGGTTGCCTGTTATGTGCCCGCGGACGGGCCTCTGGAACCGGCGGCCGTGCACGCGCATATGCGCGCCCGTGTGCCGGCGTACATGATTCCAGCTCGATTCGTGGCGCTCGATACGTTGCCGGTCACCGTGAGCGGGAAGATCGACCAGCAGGTAATGCGCGCCGCGGCCCGGCCGCTTCCGGAGGAACAGACACTCGGCGCATTGCCTGACGAGACGGAAGAACGCCTGTCTCGGGTCTGGCGCGAGGTGCTTCGCCGCGAACACGTATCCGCAAGCGAGAACTTCTTCGAGGCCGGGGGGCATTCGTTGCTCATCTTCCTGCTCCTCGACGGCATTCAGAAGGCGTTTGGGGTGACACTACCCGTTTCCGCCGTGTTCGAGCACCCGACGCTGCCGGCGCTCGCCGCGCGGGTACGCGAGGCCTTGACCGGTGACCGCGCCGCGCCTGCAGGGGATGCGGCATACGCAGACACGATCATCCCGCTGCGCACGGGCGGCGCGCGGCCGCCGCTCTTTTTCGCCGCGCCGGCGAGCGGGCTGGTCTATCCCTATTACAACCTTACGCTGGTCCTCGGACCAGACCAGCCCGTGTTCGGGCTGCAGGACCCGCGCCTCGCCCGGCCGTGTCCCGGCATTCGCGGCGTGGGAGCCTTGGCGGCTCATCATGTGGCGGCGGTCCGCGCTGTCCAGCCCAATGGCCCTTACTATCTTGCCGGCTGGTCCTATGGCGGGCTTGTGGTGTACGAAGCTGCGCGGCAACTGGCCATGGCGGGCGAAACCGTCGCGCTGCTCGCCATCTTCGATTGCCCCGCGCCGCGGACGGCGCGTCAGCGCGGTTCGCGCTGGCGGCGTGTGCTGACCCGTTCCTGGCGGGTGCTGCCTGCCGCCGTACGCCTGGGCTGGTGGATCGTTCCCTTTGCCCGCGACGGGCTATACCTGATCGCGGCGGCGGTGCGGCGCGAAGTCGCGGCCCGGTACGAGCGCGGCACTACCCGCCGTTATGTGCGCTGGTTTGTCGCGGACAGGTACCATCGCGTCATGCGCCGGCACGCCGGGGTAGCCCGCGCCCTTGACCGCAACCAGCAACTGGCGCTCATCGACATGCCCGCCATACGGCGGATGTTCCTCACTTTTGGCCTCAACCTGCGGGAACACCGCCGGTATCGCGCGCAACCGTATCCGGGTGTCGTCACGTTTTTCCGTGCTACGAAGGGCATCAGCCCGGCCGGCCGCAGCTCGCGGACCGGAGACTGGGAGCGCTACGCGCAAGGCGGCGTACAGGTCGTTTCGGTTGAGGGCAGCCATACGAGCATCTTCATTCCGCCCGACGTCTTCCGGCTTGCGGAACAGTTCCGCGTCTGCCTTGTTGAGGCGCAAGAACGCGCCTTTGCCACCCGCGAACGCCCCGTGGCGGTCGCCGGGCCGGGCGACGTATCGCAGGCATCCGGTGTTTCAAAATGACCCCTGTTTGCGCGCCTTTGAGCACCGGTGGTATCATCGTTCTGGTTTGACTCGCCCGAGTTTGCAGTTGCCTGCCCCCCGAGATCGAGAGCCGGAGGTCGCCGTGCCGCAAGAGCGAACGGAAGCGGTGGTGTTGCGTGGGGTCGACTTCAGCGAGTCGAGCCGGATTGTGACGTTCTTAACGCCCGGCCGGGGCCGCATGTCGTGTCTCGCGAAAGGCGCGCGGCGCAAGAACAGCCCGGTGGCGGCCGCGCTCGACACGTTCAATCGCGTCGAACTGGTGTATTACTGGAAAGACGGGCGCGGCGTGCAGAACCTGGGCGAGGCGACGCTGCTGGACGCATATTCGGGGCTCAAGAGCAACCTCGAAAAGAGCGCCTACGCCGCGTTCGCGCTGGAGTTTGCCGCCAAGGCAGCGCATGAGAACGACCCGTCGCAGGGTCTGTACGCAGCCTTGACCGGCGGTCTGGCGTCCATGGCTGCGTGGCCGGGCGACGCGCGGACCCACGTGTGCTGGCAGGTACTGCGGCTCCTGCGCGAAGCCGGGTTTGAGCCTGTGCTCGACCGATGCGTGCGGACCGGCGCGCTTGTGTCCGAGACGCCGGGCTTTGCGTACGAAGGCGGCGTGGTAGCGCCGGGCTGCCATGCGGACCGGCGCCTGTCGCGCGAAACGTATGCCGCGCTGCGCGCGCTGGCCGCGGCGCGCGGCGTGTGCCCGGAAATCCGCGCGCCGGCCGATGCATTTATCGTGCTGCGCCAATATGCGGCGCGGCAGTTGGAGGCGGAATTCCGCAGCGTGCGGGTGATAGAAGAAATGTTCGGAAACGGCAGGTCTGAATGCCCTTGAATATGCCGACACCCCAGGAGCGCATACGCAACTTTTGCATTATTGCGCATATCGACCACGGGAAATCGACGCTGGCGGACCGCCTGCTCGAATTCACGGGCACGGTCGAACGGCGCAATTTGAAAGAACAGACGCTCGACACGATGGACATCGAGCGCGAGCGCGGCATCACGATCAAGGCGGTGACCGTGCGCATGACCTACCGCGCGCGAGACGGGCAGGAATATGAACTGCACTTGATCGACACGCCCGGGCACGTGGACTTTTCGTATGAGGTGTCGCGCAGTCTCGCGGCGTGCGAAGGCGCCTTGCTGCTCGTGGACGCGGCTCAGGGCGTGGAGGCACAGACTCTCGCCAACGCGTACAAGGCCATCGACGAAAACCTCGAGATTATCCCGGTCATCAACAAGATCGATTTGCCCAACGCGGACGTGGACGATACCCGCCGCCAGATTGAGGACGTGCTCGGCCTCGACGCCGAAGAGGCCGTCCTGACCAGCGCCAAGGAAGGCGTCGGCACGGCGGAGATTCTGGAGGCGGTCGTGAAGAAGGTGCCGCCGCCGTCGGGCCGGCCGGATGCGTCGTTGCGCGCGCTGGTGTTCGATGCGGTGTACAACACATACCGCGGCGTTATCGTGCATATCCGCATCGTGGACGGATCCGTGCGTAAAGGGCAGCGCATCCTGTTCATGTCCACGGGGAACCGGTATGAGGTCGACGAGGTGGGCGTGTTCCGTCCGCAGGACACGCCGCACGAGGCGCTCGGCGCCGGGGAGGTGGGCTACCTCATCTGCAATATCAAGACCCTTGACGACACGAACGTCGGCGACACGATTACGGACGCGCAGGACCCGGCGCGGGAGCCTTTGCCCGGCTATGAGGAAGTGAAGCCGGTGGTGTTTTGCGGCATGTACCCCGCCGTGGCGAACGACATCGACGAATTGCGCGACGCCCTGGAAAAACTGCACCTTAACGACTGCTCGTTCGAGTTCAAGGCGGACAGTTCCGACGCGCTGGGCCTGGGGTTCCGGCTCGGGTTCCTGGGCCTGCTGCACATGGAGATTATCCAGGAGCGGCTCGAACGCGAATTCGATCTGACGCTCGTGACCACCGTGCCGAACGTGGCCTACCAGGTGCGCAAGACCGACGGCGCGCTGCTCGTGGTCGAAAAAGCCTCGCAAATGCCGTCCGCGGGCGAGATCGAGGTCATTGAGGAGCCGTACATCGAGGCGGACATCATGTGCCCGACCGAGTACGTAAGCCCGGTGATTGAACTGTGCAAGCGCAAGCGCGGCATTCACGTGCGCGTGGATTACATCGACAGCAAGCGCTGCCTGGTCGTCTATCAGATGCCCCTGGCCGAGATCGTGCTCGATTTCTACGACAAACTGAAATCGTACACGCGCGGCTATGGCTCCTTTGATTACCGGATCATCGGCTACCGCGCGGGCGACCTGGTCAAGCTCGATATCGCGCTCAACGGCGAGCCGGTGGACGCGCTTTCGGCCGTCGTGCACCGGGACCAGGCGGAGCGGGTCGGGCGCGCGCTCGCGCAGAAGCTGCGGCGGCTGATCCCGCGCCAGCAGTTCGAGGTGGCTATCCAGGCGGTTATCGGGCGGCGCATCGTCGTGCGCGAAACGATCAAGCCGGTGCGCAAGAACGTGACCGCCAAGTGTTACGGCGGCGATATCACCCGCAAGCGCAAATTGCTCGAAAAGCAGAGAGAGGGCAAGAAGCGCATGAAGCAGGTCGGGGCGGTCGAAGTGCCGCAGGAAGCGTTCATGGCCTTATTGCAGGTGAATGAGGAAGCGGAGCGCTAGTGTCCGTCCATCACGAAGACGCCGGAGACCGAAGGCCCCTTTGGGTGCGCCTGATACAGGCGGTCACGGGCCCGTGGACGCGGCGCAACCTGCTCGGCTGGCTCGCGGTCCTGGGCCTGTTCTTCTTCCTGAAAGGCTGCGTGATCGACCAGTTCACTGTTCCGACCGGCTCGATGGAGCCGACCATCCACGGCGACCCGAATTTCTTCAAAGGCGACCGCGTGCTCGTGAACAAATGGCTGTATGGCCTGCGGATTCCCTTCACCACGAAGTGGCTCTGCCACTGGGGCGCGCCCGCGCGCTGGGACATCGTCGTGTTCCGCAATCCGGACCCCGGCAGCCCGAACCGGTTTCTGGTCAAGCGCGTTGTCGCGCTGCCCGGTGAGCGCGTGGTGCTGCACAATGGCAAGGTCACCATCAACGGCGAGGAAGTCCCGTTTCCGGAGGATATGCCGGCCGGCGTTTATTACGTGAACAACGTGGATGTACAGGCCATGATCACCCGCTGGGAGGACTCGCTGGAACAACGCGCGTTCCTGAGCATGGTGATGAGCGAGCACCCGATGCGCTACGGCGTCGAGCTTGCCAGAGGCGTCGCGCCCGCCGATGCGTTCTGTGTCGTGCCAGAGGATTGCTACTACGTGCTCGGGGACAACAGCGTCAGCGCGGGCCAATTCAGCATTGACAGCCGCGTTTGGGGCTGGCTTCCGCGCGAGAATATCCTGGGGCGCGCGTTCGCCGTCTGGTGGCCTTGGGACCGCCGCCGCGATTTCACGGGCTTCTCGCGCACCTGGTGGGGCATGAGCCTGTTTTACGGAATACCGGCGTGCATCGTGGTTTTCGAAGCAATTCGCCTGACCAGACGGCGCCGCGCGCGCCAATGACGGTTGGCGTGGGAAAAGGGGATTTTCACGAGCACAATGCGGTATTCTTTGATGCTCCTGCATCATAATGAGTCTTCAACCGGATTTACTGCCAAGCAACATGTCAAGAAAACAATCGGACAATTCTCAACAGCCGGGGAATGAGCAGGTGGTCGTGAGCGGTTGGCTGGTCGGCGGCGTAATCGTGCTGATTGGCGGCGCGCTCTTTTACTTCGGGGGCAAGTATGCCCGAATCAGCGGCTTTGACTGGGTGCAAATGGGCGGCGTGTTCTTCCTGGCCATCGGCGCCATGGTGATGTTTTCGGGAGACATCACCCGGGCGAGCGCCATCGAGTGGCTGCGAAGCCTGGGCATTGCCGTCGGCATCGCCCTGCTCATCCGCTGGCCTATCGCGGAGCCGTTCCGTATTCCTTCCGGGTCGATGCTGCCGACGTTCTACGGCGAGGAAGGGCTTCTCAAGGGCGATCGCGTGTTCGTGAACAAGTGGGTCTACGGCGTGCGGTACCCCTTCATGAACAAGCGCATCTGGCACGGTCGGCCGCCGGAACGCTGGGACATTGTCGTGTTCAAGGCGGTGGAGCCGAACGCGGAACACCCGACGCTGGTGAAGCGGATCGTCGGCATGCCCGGCGAGCGTATCAATATCCACGGCGGAAGGGTCTTTCGCGTGTTCCGGGAAGGCGAACCGGTTCCCGCCCCGGAAGCCGCGCCCGACCTCGATTTCGTCTCGGCGGAGCACGTCGAGCGGCCGGGCGCCGCGCCCGAGCTCCACGTGCCCTTGCGCATCCCCGATTTCATGCCGCCGGACCAGGAATACGTCGCGCCGCCGGGCTACATGTCCGGCATGATGTACGGCATCCGGCCTGAGGACAAGTACGCGCTGATTCCCGAGGGCCACTACCTGCTGCTTGGCGACAACAGCCGGAACAGCCGCGATGGCCGCTACTGGGGCTGGGTGCCGAATGAGAACATCGTTGGCCGCGTCTCGTGCATCTGGTTTCCGCCCGCGCGCTGGCGTGATTTCACGGGCTTCTCGAAGACCTGGTGGTGGCGTTCCCTGCTGGCGGTGCTGGGTGTGCTGCTGCTCGTTCGCTTGCTGATTGGCCGTTCCTATGCCGTGCACGCGGACAATGGAAGCGGGGTCGAGCATGTCTACGTGGATTTCCTCGGGCTCGGCCTGCGCATTCCGTGCACGCGGTTCTGGGCCGCCTACTGGGGCCGCGTGAGCCGAGGCGACACCGTGGTGTACTGGGCACGGCCCGGCGAGAGTGCGGAACCCGTCCTGTTGATTGGCCGTGTTGCCGGTCTGCCGGGCGAGAAAGTCGTCATCGAAAATGGACGGCTGCACATTGACGACGTGCCCGTGGCGGCTCCCGCCGCGCTGGCGGAGGCCCGTTACGTCTTGAATAGCCCGGAGGCCAAGTACGGGCGGTCGAAAAGCAAACAGCATTCCGTCGTGCCCGAAGGCCATTATTTCGTCCTGGCCGACCATGACGAATCTGACCAGCCACTGGACAGCCGCACCGTCGGCTGGGTGCCGCGGCGCGCGCTCGCGGGCAAGCCCCGCGCGGTGTGGTGGCCGCCGCGCCGCTGGCGGCGCATCCGCTGAGGGCCGTACAATCGTTCTCATGTTCGGCATCTATATCCACATCCCGTTTTGCCGGACGATCTGCCCCTACTGCGATTTCGTGCGCGAGCGCGCCCCGGGCGCCGTGCCCGAGACCTATGTCGGCGCCTTGTGCCGCGAAATCGCGCAGTTTGAAGGGCCGCAGGCCGCGAGCAGCGTCTTCCTGGGCGGCGGGACGCCCTCTTTGCTGCGCGGCGAATCGCTCGCGCGGATTCTTGAGGCCCTGAAGCGCCGGTTCTCGCTCGATGCGCCGGAAATCACCCTCGAGGCGAATCCCGACGACGTGACCGGGGCGCTGGCGCGCGCATGGCGCGATGCAGGGGTGAACCGTGTCAGTCTGGGCGTGCAGAGCTTCGACGACGGCGCGCTGCGTTATCTGGGGAGGCGGCACGACGCGCGGCGCGCGCGCGCGGCGTGCGAGACCGTGGCAGGTTTCTTCGAAAACTGGGGCATGGACCTGATCTTCGGCGCGCGGCCCGTCGAGGCTTGGGGCGATACGTTGCGCGCGTGCGTTGACTTGGGCCCGCCGCACGTTTCGGTTTATGGCCTCACGTATGAGGCGGGCACGCCCTTCGAGAGGCGCGCCGCGGACGCCGTCGAGCAGGACGAATCGCTCCAACTCTACCAGGAAGCCGAGGCGGCGCTCGCGGATTACGGTCACTACGAAATCTCGAACTACGCGAAACCCGGCTTTGAAGCACGGCACAACCTCAGGTACTGGCGTAACGAAGAATACGCGGGATTCGGTACGGGCGCGTTCTCGTTCGTGAACGGGGTGCGCGCCCGGAACCACGCGGACACGCGCGCTTACATGGCGCGGCCCGGCGAGAAGAGCGAGGCGCTGCGCCTGACCGCACGCGAAGTGCGCGTCGAAACGGTGATCCAGCATTTCCGCCTGCGCGATGGCTTGCCCAAGCAGTACTATCGGGACCGTTTCGGCGGGGAGGCGCGCGACGATTTCGGCCCGCCACTGGATGAGTTGATCCAGCGGGGGCTGGTCCGCGAGTTCGAGGGCGCATACCGGCCTACCCCCGAAGGCTTCTATCTCAACAACGAGATCGGGCTCGCGCTGGTGTAGCGGCGCGGTCCGAGAGACGGAAAGGGACGGCAAGGCACTGAGAGACAGGAGATAGGCGGGCGCAGGAAAACCAACGGGTTCTGGAGGCGCTGCGCTCCCGGCGCGCCTCGAGCAGAGGCATTTCCCTTGATCCCCGCCGCTTGCGCGTCGCACAATACGCTTCCATCGGATGCTGCCGGGTTGAGGCCGAATGGACTATGCCTCCAATTGACACTTCACGATTGCGCGTCACGCCGGGGCGCCTGTTCCCGCTCGGCGCCGTGGTCTATGAAACAGGCGTGCGCTTTTCCATCTTTTCGCGCCACGCGAAACGCGTGTGGCTGGCCCTCTTTGAAAACATCAAGGATGCAAAGCCCGCATGGGAGTTTGAATTCGACCCGCAGCGCCACCGGACCGGCGACGTCTGGTCCATATTCGTACGCGACCTGCCCGAGGGCATCTATTACAAGTATCGGATGGAGGGTCCCTACGAACCGTGGGCGGGGCACCGGTTCCGGTCCAACATCTACTTGCTTGATCCCCACGCGAAGGCGTTTGCGGGCGATATCCACGATGGCACGATGAAGTGTGTCGTGGTGCATGAAACGCTCGGCTGGCCCGATTCCGCGCGGCCGCGCACGCAGCTGGCGTCGTCCATCATTTATGAGACGCACGTGCGCGGGTTCACCCGGCACGCCTCCTCCCGCGTGGAGCATCCCGGCACGTACGCGGGTCTCGTCGAAATGATTCCGTACCTGCTCGATTTGGGCGTGACCGCGGTCGAACTGCTGCCGATTCAGGAATTCGGCGAGACCTGGCTGGGCCGGTGCAGCATTGCGACGCGCGACGAACTGAAGAACTACTGGGGCTACAGCAATATCGGCTTTTTCGCTCCCGCGGGCCGCTATGCGTGCAGCGCCGTCAATCGCGAGCACATCGACGAATTCCGGGAGATGGTGGGCGCGCTGCACGGCGCGGGTCTCGAGGTGATCCTGGACGTCGTCTTCAATCACACGTCGGAGGGGGACGGGCGCGGGCCGACCCTCAGTTTTCGCGGGCTGGACAACAGCATCTATTACATCCTGGACGAGGCAGGCGACTACCTGAACTTCTCCGGCTGCGGCAATACCGTGAACTGCAATCATCCCGTCGTGCAGGACTTCATCGTAGATTGTCTGCGCTATTGGGTCGCAGCCATGCACATCGACGGCTTCCGCTTTGATCTGGCGTCGATTTTCGGACGCGACCGCAAAGGCAATCTGCACTACGAGACGCCGCTGATCGAGCGCATCGCCGAAGACCCGGTCTTGCACGAAACCAAACTGATCGCTGAGGCGTGGGACGCCGGCGGTGCGTACCAGGTGGGCGCGTTCGGCAATACGCGGTGGGCGGAATGGAACGGGCGCTACCGCGACGACGTGCGCCGGTATTGGCGCGGCGATTGGGGTACGCGCGGCGCGTTCGCGTCGCGGCTTTCCGGCAGTTCCGACCTGTATCAGGATGACGGGCGCACGCCCGCGCACAGCGTCAATTTCGTGACGTGTCACGACGGGTTCACGCTGCGCGACCTCGTCTCGTACAACCAGAAACACAATCTGGCCAACGGCGAGAACAACCGCGATGGGCTCGATGACAACTTGAGCGACAACTGCGGCGCGGAAGGGGATACAGACGACCCGCGCATCAACGATCTCCGGAACCGCATGCAGAAGAACTTCCTCGCAACGCTGTTCCTTTCCGTGGGAGTGCCCATGCTCCTGCACGGCGATGAGATGGGCCGCACGCAGAAGGGCAACAACAATGCCTATTGCCAGGATAACGAAGTGTCCTGGCTGGACTGGTCCCTGACGAAGCGGTACGGAGACCTGCTTTCGTTCTGCCGCAAACTGATTCAATTCCGGAAAGCCAACCCGGTCTTCCAGCGTGATGCCTTCTTTACGGGCAAGCCGGAACGCGAAGGCGGCGAGCCCGACCTGCGGTGGGTCGACCCATCTGGCGGTGCACCATGGTGGGACGCTACCGATACGCCGATCGGCTGCGTGGTCGGCGCGGCGCAGAACGGCGGCACGAGGCTTTGTCTGCTGTTCAACAACACGCGCGAGGCCGTGGTGTTCACCCTGCCGCCGGGCCGGTGGTCAATCCGCGTCGCTACGGCCGCGCCGCCGCCCTATGACATCGTGCATCCGCTTCCGGAACACGCCCGGTGGGTGCGCGCGCAGACCACGCTCGCGCCGCGCTCGATGGTGGCGCTATCCCAGGCAGCGGAGGAAGCGGCGGGGCCGTAACGCTCAGGGGAGGAACCCCTGAAGGGTCTCGAGGTTCCCGGCGAGGTCCATGATTACGCCGGTGATAAAAGACGCGACCCCGAACGCGAGCGCCGTGCCGTAGACCGCGAGGCCCGCATGGCCGGCCTTCTTCAGGCTCTGGTCCCATCCGTTCGCGAGAGGCAGGCTGCCCAGGATGGCCAGCGGCACGCAACAGGCAAGGGCCCAGAACAGCATGCCGCCCGCCTGGTATTCGATCCAGCCCCAGGACCCCACATCGGGGAAGGGGCGCTTGAGGAACGTTTCATGCGCGTAGCGCAGCAGGTCGAGCAGGTAGCCTACGCCGAGGTGCAGCGCCACGGCAATGATCAGAGTCACGGTCACGTTTACAAGGATGGGAAACACGCGCACGGGCGGCAGCGCGCGCGGCCCGGCCACAATGCGCAAATACGCGAACAAAAGCAGGTACGTCACGAGCGCCAGCGATATCGTGAAGAGGCCCAGGGTAACGCTGCTCCAGTCGCGCAGCGACGCGATGGTCAGCAGGCTGAGCGCGGGGCCGCCCAGGCAGACCAGCAGCCCGACCAACCGCAGCATCCAGGGCTCGACGCCGATCTTCGCCGCCAGGCCAGCGCACACACCCAGCCAGACGCGGTCGCCTTCGGGCAACAACACGCGCGTGTCGAATTCGCCGGAAGCCAGCGACTGCGCCTGTTCCTTCGGCGTGCCGAAGCGAGCGAGCGCGGCCGCGACTTCGGCGTCGCCGATGCGATCGCGGCCCGTCCCTTCCAAGGCGCGGTAGAGGTCCGTACGCAATTGCGCGAGCGCCTGGTCCCGCGCCTCGGGCGAGAGGTTCTGGTCGAGCGCGGCCGCGACGTCACGCAGGTAGTCAGTGATAAGCACGCCCTGTTGCTGGGTGAGTTTCATGCTGCGGCCCCCGCGTCCAAAGTGCCGGTCCTCCAGTCTCTTCCTTGATGCGCCTTCCGTGCGGAGTATACACAATTCCAGGCGGGCATTTGCAGACTGCCGGATGCCGGGGTCTGAATTCTCAAATCTGAAATCTCACATGCTCCGGCTCGCCGCTATGCAGGGCCCTTCTCGTGCCGGGGCGTACGGAGCATATGCTTGAGATGATAGAGCAGTTCGTGCGCTTCCTTGGGGCTGAGCGCGTCAGGGTCGACGAGTCCGAGTTCGCGCTCAACGGGGCTGGGCTCGGGCGGCGTCTGGGGCCCGAACAGGTACATTTGCTGTGGCAGGCCGGCCGACACGGGGTTGCCCGCTTCCAGGGACTCGAGTATGTCGCGCGCGCGCCGGATTACCTGCGGCGGCAATCCGGCGAGTTTTGCCACCTGGATGCCGTAGCTGTGGTCTGCTCCGCCATCGACGATACGGTAGAGGAACACCACCTTGTCGCCCCATTCGCGCACGGCGACGTTCAGATTCTTCGCGCGTTCGAGCTTCTCGCCGAGTTCGGTCAACTCGTGATAGTGCGTGGCAAAGAGGGTTTTCGCGTGGATATGGTCATGGATGTGTTCGGCGACGGACCACGCGATGGAAATGCCGTCGAAGGTGCTCGTGCCGCGGCCGATTTCGTCGAGCACGATCAGGCTGCGAGCGGTCGCCGCGTTCAGGATGTTCGCGGCCTCGGTCATCTCGACCATGAACGTGCTTTCGCCGCGCACGAGGTTGTCCGATGCGCCGACGCGCGTGAAGATGCGGTCCACCACGCCGACCCGGGCTTCCGCCGCGGGCACGTAGCTGCCGATTTGCGCCATCAAGACGATGATTGCGACCTGCCGCAGGTAGGTTGACTTTCCGGCCATGTTCGGGCCGGTGACTATTTGGAGCGCGGCCGTTGCGGGGTCGAGAAGCGTATCGTTGGGCACAAAATCGCCGCGCGGCATCAAATCCTCGACGACCGGATGCCTCCCGTCGCGGACGTGGACCGTGTCCCCGTCGTCCACCGCGGGTTTGCAGTAGCCCTTGTGTACGGCGGTTTCCGCGAGTCCCGCGAGCACGTCGAGCGCGGCCATTGCGTTTGCCGTGCGGCGGATGCGCCGCGCCTCGGCGGCGACGCGCCCGCGCAGCGCCGCGAAGAGGTCGTACTCCAGCTTGCACATGCGCTCCTCGGCCGTGACGATTTCCTCTTCGCGCGACTTGAGCGCCGGCGTTACGTAGCGTTCCGCGTTGACGAGCGTCTGCTTGCGCTCGTAATCCGGCGGGACCAGGTGTGTGTTGGCGCGGCTGACCTCGATGTAGTAGCCGAACACCTTGTTGTAGCCGATCTTGAGGTTCTGGATGCCCGTGCGCTCCGTTTCTTCCTTCTTCAGCGTCGCGATCCAGTCGCGCCCGCCGCGGACAAGGCCGCGGAGCCGGTCCAGTTCGGGGTCGCAGCCGTCTTTGAAGATCCTGCCTTCGTTGAGCGCGAGCGGCGGTTCGTCGGAGAGGGAGGACTCGATCCACCCGGCCACGTCCGCGAGTTCGTCGATTTCTTCCCGCAGTTCTCGCAGATACGGAACCTGCGCCGCCGCGATTGCGGCGCGCAGCCCGGGCGCGCGGGTCAGCGACGCGCCCAGCGCCTTGAGGTCGCGCGCGTTGCCCGTTTTCGAGGAGATGCGGCCCAGCAACCGCTCGAGATCAGCGACGCCACGCAGCAAATCACGCAGGGTCATGCGCAATTCCGTGTTGTCATGCAGCGTCTCGACCGCGTCAAGCCGCGCGCGGATGGCCATTACGTCGACGAGCGGATGGAGTATCCAGTGGCGTAACATGCGCGCGCCCATGGGCGTGAGCGTGCGGTCGAGCACGCCGAGGAGCGTGCCATGCTTGCGCTTGTCGGCGAGCGACTCGATCAGTTCGAGGTTGCGCTGCGTGTTCCCGTCGAGCACGACGTAGCCCGCGGGGCTGTACCGGCGCGGATATTGCAGGTGCGGCGCCATGTCACGCTGCGTCTGCTTCACATACGCAATAGCCGCGCCCGCCGCCGCCGTGGCAACCGGCGCGTCTTCGAGGCCGAAGCCCTTCAGCGTGCTTACGCCGAAAAAATCAAGCAGCAGTTCGCGCGCGGCCTGGGGATCGAAGTCCAGTTCCGCGCGCGGCGTGAACGTTGCCGCGGCATGCCGCTGGCGCAGGCGCTTGAGCGCGGCCTCGTCCATGTCGCGCGCGATCAGCACCTCCGCGGGGTTCATGCGCGTGAATTCGTCGGTGATCGCGCGTTGCGAGTTGCCCTCGGCCTGCGCGACGAGAAACTCCCCCGTCGAGATGTCGACGAACGCGAGGCCGGCATTCTCGTCGTGCAGCGCCAGCGCGCACAGGTAATTATTCGCCGTCTCTTCGAGCAGTTCCGGTTCGATGACGGTGCCCGGCGTGATGGTGCGCACGACCGCGCGCTTCACGATGCCCTTGGCTTCTTTCGGGTCCTCCATCTGGTCGCACAGCGTGACGGTGCGCCCGGCCTTGAGCAGGCGCGCCACGTACGCGTCCACGGCCCGCGCTGGCACCCCGGCCATGGGCACGCGCCGGTCTTTCCCCGCGTCGTCGCGCGAGGTCAGGGTCAGGCCGAGCAGTTCCGATGCCTCGAGCGCGTCCTCAAAGAACAATTCGAAGAAGTCTCCCATGCGGAAGAAAAGAAGGGAATCGCCGCATTCCGCCTTGGCCTGCAAATACTGGCGCAGCATGGGCGTAACGCGGTGGGGGGAAACCTCTTCGAGCTTCATCCATTTCTCGGGCATAGGCTCGTATTATACGGATTCGGGGCCGGCGGAGACACAAGAGGCGGGCGCGCCCGCGCGAGCATACGGCGCGCCCGGGGTGCGCATTACCCCTTGCGCAGGAGTTCGTCAAAATAGGCAATGGTCGGGACCAGTCCGTCGCGGAGGGGTACGGTGGGGCCCCAACCGAGTTTCTCCTTGGCCAAGCTGATGTCAGGCCGGCGCCGCACAGGATCATTAGGCGGAAGTTGCCTGAAGATGAGTTCCGACTTGGATTCGGTCAACTCGATGACCATCTCGGCCAGTTGGCGGATGGTGAACTCGCCGGGATTGCCCAGGTTCACGGGCCCGGTGAAGCCGTCGGCATCCATCATGCGGATGAGCCCGTCGACGAGGTCGTTCACGTAGCAGAACGAGCGGGTCTGGCTGCCGTCGCCGTAGATGGTGATGGGTTCGCCGCGCAGCGCCTGCACGATGAAATTGCTGACGACGCGCCCGTCGTTGACGAGCATTCGCGGTCCGTAGGTGTTGAAAATGCGCACGACGCGGATGTCGACCTTGTTCTGCATGTGGTAGTCGAAGAACAGCGCTTCGGCCACGCGCTTGCCCTCGTCGTAGCAGGAGCGCGGCCCGATGGGATTGACGTGGCCCCAGTAGGATTCGACCTGTGGGTGAATCTGCGGGTCGCCGTAGACTTCCGACGTGGACGCCTGCAGGATGCGCGCGCGCACGCGCTTGGCCAGCCCGAGCATGTTCAACGCGCCCATGACGTTTGTCTTGATCGTCTTCACGGGGTTGTACTGGTAATGGACGGGCGACGCCGGGCACGCCAGGTTGTAGATGCGGTGCACCTCGAGCATGACCGGGTTGATCACGTCATGGCGTACCAGTTCAAACTTCGGATTCTGCAGCAGGTGCGCAATGTTGTCTTTGCGCCCCGTGAAGAAATTGTCCAGACACAACACTTCCTGGCCCCGCGCGAGCAGGGCTTCACAGAGATGCGAGCCGATGAAACCGGCGCCGCCGGTAACGAGGTTCACGTATGCCACGGAAAGCCTATACTCCCCTTTGTTTACAGTCCCGCGCGCAGCGGCAACAGCGCTTCCGCCATGCGCAGGTCTTCGTCCGTCTTGATAATGACGCCCGCGAGCCGGTCGACCGGAAAGAACCCGATACGGCCGGAATAGGTCGCGGTCCTGCCCGCGTCCGCCGCGGCCAGATACGTCGCGCGGCGCCAGCCGGTGATGCTCCAGGGGATGCGCTGCACGGGCTTCAATTCCTGCGAATTGGTCTTCGCGTCGAAGCTGAAATTGACCGGCTGCCCTTCATAAGCGCACTCGATCTGTTCGGGTGTGTAGCACAACATCGTATCACAGCCGCTTTCGGTCATGCCTCGCACGAATTCCCGCGCCTGGTCCGCGGTCAGGAGCGGCGCGATGGAATGCACCTGAAACACGCGTTCACAGGGGTGTTTCATCAGGAACTCGTAGACAAACTGTTCACTCGTAGCCACGTGGTCAGCCAGTTCCGCGGGCCGCCGATGAAAGGAAACGCCCTCGGCCGCGGCGATGTTCCCGAACGCCAGGTCCTCGGAATTGACCCAGATTTCGTCGAAACATGCGGCGTCTTTGCATTTGCGTATGGCGCGCGTGATCAGCGGCACGCCACCGAGTTCGCGCAGGTTCTTCTGTTTCAGCCGTTGGCTGCCCATTCGGGCGGGAATCATGGCGATATTCATAGGAAACCTCGAGCATGCCTGCTACGGCCGATATCAGGTCAGGCGGTCAGGCGTGCATGACTTCAAGTGTATGAAAAGACGCATTCGCCGCGTCAGCCGTTCGCCCAGGCTCAATCGAACGCAGGGGCCGCCTCGTCCGGATTGCGCGGATAGGCCTTGCCTTCGTGCAGGTGAACGCAGCGGTGCGCCCGTCGCGCCAGCGCGTCGTCGTGCGTCACCAGGACGAGCGTGACCCGTTCCGTGGCGTTCAGTTGCAGCAGGAGATCGATGATGCCTTCTCCGGTGCGTTCGTCCAGGTTGCCCGTGGGTTCGTCGCCGAGCACGATGGTGGGCTTGTTGAACAGGGCGCGGGCAATCGCGACGCGCTGCTGCTCGCCGCCGCTGAGCTTGCCCGGCTTATGCGTCATGCGGTCCGCGAGCCCGGCCTTTTCCAGGAGTTCCGCGGCGCGGTCGCGCCAC
>JAGMZX010000014.1:49701-64175 GCA_018005585.1 Candidatus Hydrogenedentota bacterium
AGGTCCACGCCGCGCAGGATGCGCAGTTCGCGCGAGCCGTCGCGGAAGGTCTTTACCACCTCTCTGCATTCGAGCACGTTACTCATAGCGCAAGGCGTCCACCGGGTCGACGCGGACCGCGCTCCACGCGGGATACAGCGTCGAAACCAGGGTAAGGGCTACCGCGGAAACGCAGACCCAGAAGATGTCCCACGGCATCACCGCCACCGGGATGCCGTCAAAATAGTAAATGGTGCTGTTGAAGATGTCCCAACCGATCGTATGCGCGATAAAGACCATGATCGGGTTGATGTTGTAGGCGAAGAGGGTGCCCAGCACCAGCCCGATGACGGTGCCGGTCAGGCCGATCATCAGTCCCTCGAAAATGAACAACTGGAAGATCGATTTCGTGCCGGACCCGATGGTGCGCAGGATGCCGATGTCCCGCCGCTTCTCCATCACCACCATGATCAGCGTGCTCGTGATGTTGAACGCAGCGACCAGAATGATGAAAGCAAGTATGATGAACATGGCCAGTTTTTCCTGGTACAGCGCCTCGAAGAACTCGGCCTGGCTGTCGTACCACGTGATGGCCTGGTAGGGCAGGTCCGGGTCGTTGTTGATGCGGTCTTTCACCTGCTCCGCCAGGAAGGGGTCGCCCAGCTTCATGTGGATACCGTCCACGCCGTTCTCCCCGGTGAGCATCTGGGCGGTGGGAACATCGACAAACGCGTATAAAGTGTCGAATTCCGACATTTTCGCCTGGGAGATCCCGCTCACGCGAAGCCAAATCTGGCTGCCGCGCCGCGGACCGAGGGGCGTCAGCGTCTGGCGCGCGGTGGTCACGGTTACGCGCCGGCCAATCATAAGGCTGGGATTGACCATGTGCGAGCCCAGGAGCCGTTGCGCAAGCCGGTAGCCGAGGACGATTTCCTTCTCGCCGGGCAGCGCGCCCGACCCGTATTTGCGCCCGCCCTGGGTGGTCAGGTTCTCCGCGAGCATGGTGATGTCCTGCTCGCGGACCGGGTCCACGCCCATGATGTAGGCGCCGGTGGAGTTCTCGTCGTGCGTGATCAGCGCCTCGACCTGCGCGAGCGGACCCGCGGCAATGATTTCGGGGGCGATGGCGCGGATGCGCCCTATGGCGAAGTCGTAGTCTTGCATGCGCCCGCTGAACTCGGGCAGCACGGTGAGATGAGCCCGGTTGCCGATGATGGCGTCACGAAGGGCAATGTCGAATCCCGTCATGACGCTCATGACGACGATCAGCGCCATGACCCCGACGCACACGCCCGCCACCGAAATGATGGCGATCAGGCTGACGAAGCGGTTGCGGCGCTTGCTGCGCAGATAGCGTGCGGCGACAAACAACTCGAATCGCACGAACCGGTTACTCCCTGGAACCACACACTGGAAGTCTGAATCGAGACCGAAGTATAGAGTGCCCGGCGTATGGCGAGCAACCGCGGTACGGCCACGCTATCCACGCACGTGAACAAGCGCGTGGCGGAAGGGGCCGAGGTAGCGGGCGCCCCATTGGACGCGGAAGGGGACCACGTACATGCCGGGGGCGGCGCCGGCCGGAACCTGCAAACGGATCCGGGCCGCGCGGTCGGAATCGGGCCTCCCCGCGACGACGAGCCCGCACGTGCGCGGCGGAATTTCCACTTGCGTTGTGCTTTCAGTCGCGCCGGCGGTCCAGCCTTCGGGCGGCACGGGCTCGAGCCGGACACGCACCGCTTCCGGGCCGTGGTTGGTCAGTTGCACGTCGATGGTGCATTGTTCTCCCGGGCGGACGTCCTGTTCGTAGGGGTATGCGCGCACCCACCAGGGGTCTGTGGCGAAGTTCGGGTCGTCCCATGGCGTCATTTCGCGCAGGACCGTCTCACGCTCGTCCAGGACGCGGTCCAAATAGTCCAGTTCGTCCGGAGAGAAGCGGAACATCATCTCCTGATGCTGGTTGAGAATGCCGTCGGGCGCGAGTTCGCGCCACAGGCGGATACAGCGGCGAAAGCCGCGGTCCGCGCCGAGAAAGACACGATTGCCGGCCGTGTAATCGTCGAGTCCCGAAGGCGCGCCGGAGTCTCCCGCGAAGAAGAGCCTGCTCCCGCGGCCTTCCACCATCAGGCCGCCGTGGTAGAGCGTCTGGCCGGGGAAATGGAACGCGCGGAACGTGAATTCGCGCCACTGCCATGTCTCGCCGTCATATGTCGCGCGCACCTTTTCGACCGTGGCCGGCGAGATGCACGGCAGATAGTAACGCCGCGGATGTTCGAGGATGCCGACCACGCTCGCGTCTGCCCAGACCGGACAGCCGGTTTCGGCCGTAAGACGCGGCAACGCGTCGACGTGGTCGTCGTGGTAGTGGGTTACCCAGCAGCCGTCCAGGCTTGTAATCTCATTCTTCTGTAGCCAGTCGCACACCGTATCCACGACGGCGTCCGCGCCGCAGTCCACGAGCCACGCGGCCCGGCTCTCGGACACGACCAGGAAGCTGGTAGGACTGACGCGGCGCACCCAGGCCGGCGGCGGTTGGGTCTCCGCGAGGGCCATGCGCGCTGGGTCGTCCTTCAAATCGGCGAGCAGTTCCGGGAAATAGAAATTCAGCGCAGAGATGGACGCGTAATTGCGCAAGAGGGCGTCTAACCGCTGCTCGAGAAGCCGGGTTGCACCAGGCACATCGCGAATCAGGCCGCCGTGCGATGGAACGAGCACATCGGGGCGTTCCGCGCGCACTTTTTCGAGGCTTGCCAGCAGCGCTGCGCGGTTCCCGAGAAATCCGTGGTAATCGGTGATTCTTGCATTGCCCTTTTGCAGCGAATAGACGTCCCAAAGGCGTCCGCCTTCATACACGAGGTCACCGGAAAAGACGATGCGCAGGTCTCCGGCCGCGACGGCATACGATACGCTGTGGTCTGTCATGCCCGGCGTTTCAAGCACCTGGATGCGCCAGTCTTCCCAATCGATGATTTCGCCATCCTGTACGCCGCGCGCGACCGGCACGGGCTGCGCCAGCACTTCCGGGCCGGGCTGCTGACGGTAGAGATGCCAGCGGTTCTTCGGGTCTTGCCAATACGAGGCGACGTCCTCGACCAGCGGTCGCTCGGCCTCCGGGATGACAAGTTGCGCCCCGGAATCCAGGAGAGTCTTCGCGCCTGCGAGGTGCGTTCGTTTGTGCTGCGTGCAGAGGATCCACACGACCTTGCGCACGCCGAGCCGCGCCAGCCGTTCCGGCGTCATGGAATCGCAACAGTCGATGAGCAGCGCCTCGCCGCCGCGCACGAAGACGCCCATGTTCACCGCGCCCGGCACCACATAGACGCCGGGCGCCAGGGAAATCGCCTGCAGGTTCGCCATTTCCGGGAAGGATGGCCCTGGGGCCGCTGCCCGCGCAAGCGGCGCCATCAGCAGGGCACTTGCGAAGAATCGGGCGGCGCCGCGCATCTCGTGTCCGTATCCTGCGCGGCGCTAGGGGATGGTTACCCAGGCGTCGGGCACGCAGGCTGCGCCGAGCCGCTGGCCGAGCGGCGTCGCCTTGAACGCATCGAACGTGTAGCCTTCAGGTGCGGCGCCGTTGGACGGCAATTGGCACACCTGACCGGATTCCGCGCGCTCGAGCCGCTTCCACACGTAGACACGCTCGACATAGGCGACCGTGACGTTCTTGTTGTCGCTGTTCAGACGCGCGATTTCGCTGTAGAACGCCTTGCGGTCCTCGTTTTCCTCGGCCATGAGCTTCTGAATTTCGTTCTTCTGGTCCGCGTCCTGCAATGCGGGGCAATCGCGCAGCGCCAGGTAACCGCGATTGGTTTCGCCCAGGCAGCCCTGCGCCTTCAATTCATTGACGCGCGCGCTGCGCTCGTTAATCGACTTGAGAATCTGGCGGTACCGCGCCGACTCGGTCTTCAATTCCTCGGCGCAGGCAGTATGCATGGGAGCGGCCCATTCAAGCAGGCCGCGCAGGACCGACCGGGACATGTCACCTGCCGGCGCAAGCTCCGGCATGACGTCCGTCTTGCCTTCCATGTAATCGAGCACTGCGTCCGCCTGCTGTTCAATATGCCGGATGTCGAGCGTCACGTGCGCCTCGATGCGGTGTTCCGTCCGGATTACGCAGCCGACCGACAGCACCAGGCCCGCTATGGCAGCACTCGCAAACAATCGCTTCATCGTGTGGACCTCCTTCTTTTGCGTTCCGCCAAACACATTGCATCGCAGCGTTAGCCTAACAGACGCCCGTCTTTTTACCTTATTCACAGCCGCCGCCGAATCCGGCGCCAGAATATGATCTCATGTATCCATTGTAACCGGCCACTGCCGTTTTTGCACCACTCCCCCGCACGCCCGTTTTTGCCGCGGATTTGACCTCCGGCGCCGGCCGGGAAAAAGCGCGGGTTACTGCGCGCGTTCCCGTGCGCGCAGCGCTTCGACGATGGCCTGCGGGTCGGCCTTGATATCCACGTCGAGCGACAGGTCCCGGCTTTCGAGGAGGGCTTTGCCCACGATGCGGCCGTCCGCGAAGCCCAACTCCAAATCCGCCGAATCGAAAGGCCGTTGCGGTTTCTTGCCAATAGCCTGGCGCAGCATGCGCTCGAAGGACTTGCCCATCGGCAGGCCGGACACGTACTGCGAGAGCAGGAGTTGCTCGACCATGTCGCGGTTCATGCTGAATCCGTCGCCCGCCTGAAGGCTCACGGTCAGGTCCGCGAGCGCGCCATGGGAAAAGGCGATGCTGATAGCCCCGCTGGCGCGGCCAGTCAGGGTCATGCCGGGCGGCTTGTACTCGTTCGTGAACCGTCCCAGGTCCACATTGGTCAGCTTCAGTCCCAGGCGAACCGGCAAGCCAGGTTCGAGCAGGCCCGCCGCAATGGTTGCGTCCACGGTCCCGTCGAACAAGGTCGCGCGGATATTCTCGCTGCGCAATTCTGTGCGCTCGGGGCGCAGCGTCGTTTGAATGCCGCTCAGGTTCACGCCGCCGACCGAAAGCGCCGTCATGCTGACGCCGATGCTTCCGGACAGGTCTTCCTCCAGCCCGATATCCCCCGTGGCTTCGAGGTTTTCCAGGGTTGCGGTTGCGCCGGGCAACGCCATGTGTTCCGCGCGCACCGTTCCCTGCACATGGCCGCGCACCGCGGACCCGTCCAGGCGCACCGCGCCCGTGAGTTCGGCCTTTCCCGCAGCCTCGGCCAGGAATTCCATCGCGACGAAAGGCGCGAAATCCGTCGTAATCTGGATGTCATCCGCCATGCCGGTCATTGCCGAAAGGTCGAGGGCGGCTCTTGCGGCGATGAGGCGTGTATGCTCGCCCAACGCGACCGACAGGTTGTTCGCGTCGAGAGTCCCTGTATCCGGCGCATAGCGGCACGCGGCCTCCACTCGCAGCGTCTCACCGTACGGCACCGCGAGGTCACCGTATCCCAGGGTGTCCGTTGTCAGCACGGTATCCAGCGTGAAAACGTGGTTCTCGAATCGTGCCGGGGCCTCGAAAGAGACCTCGCCCCAGAGGCCGGGCGCGCCGAGCAGTGCGTCCAGAAAGCCAATGTCTCCCTCCGCCTTCAACGCCGCGCGCGCGGCCCCTTTGCGCAGGTCCAGTTTGCAGTCTTGGCCCGAGACCTCGAACGCGTCCGTCACGGCGAGGTGCAATTCCGCGCTCTGCCACGTGGAGAAATCGCGCGAGGCCGCCAGTGTGCCTGTGAGCCGCGGCGCCACGCCGGAAGAAGACCACGACGCGCCCTCGAGCGCCGTCGCGGCGAGGTTGGCCTTGAAGCGCCAGTCGTACTCGCTCGCGGTCACGGCGACCTCGCCGTCGACCACCGCCGCTGCAAGACCGTCCGGCAATGCAAAAAGGCCGGTTGCGTCACGCCAGGCGCGCACATCGGCGCGCTTCAACGCGGCCGCACCCGAGCCCTGGAATGTGGCGAGCGGGTCCGCCAGCAGAGCGGACCATTCGTCAAGGCGCGCCGTGGCATAGGGGGCGACTTCGAGCAAGGTTGGCCCGCCTTGCACCGTACCGGCGGCTGTATCGACTGTGGCCATGCCGCTGATGTGAAAGATGCTCTTCTTGGGCAGCGCGAACGACGCATACTGCAACCCATTGCCGCGCAGGTCGAGCTTGATTGTTGCCGCCGCATCCGCCAGCGAGCATTCGGCCGAGCCGTTCAGGTTTCCGCCCAGCCTGGCGGGCGGCACGCCCGGCAGAACCGTCCCGGTCCACGCAGCGAGATCGACATCGCTAATCGCCGCTGTTACGGCGTATGCGCCGCCGGCCTGGCGTTCGAAACCGAGTTCAACGGCCTGCGTGTCCGTCGCGGCCGTGACCTTGCCTCCGATAGCGGTGCCACTACCCGTGGTCGCGATGGCGCCCTGCGAACGGAACACGAGATGCGGCCCTTCCGCGAAAGCGGGCGCAAAGGTTCCTTCCCACGATGCGCCCTCCGCGTTCCAAGCCAGTGTCAGCTCGCCTGCCAGATGCTCCAGACCGCGCGCGTAATCGAAGTAAGACCGGTATGCTTCCGGGACCAGTGCTTCAATCTGCGGCCGAGGCCAATCGCTGATGCTGAGTTCCGCCGACCCGGCCAGCATGCCGCCGCGGACCGAAACCTGAACGGCCTGCCCGGCGTTCAGGGTGACCGAGCCCTCGAATGCGGCGTTTTCACTCAGGCCGCCCGCGCCGGAAACAGCGACATTGCCGTTGTACCAGAGGCGGGACGGCTCGCCGACCCGCAAGCCCGTGACCTGCATCTGCAGGCCGGCCTCGATGTTGTCCGGCTGGCCCGCGGCGGGCAGCATGCCCGCCACGCGCGAGCCGGACAGGTCCATCTGCTCGAAACGCACCGGTGCCGGCGTGTCACGCCATCCCGCGGCGGCGAGCGCCGGTTCCCATAGCGTCAACCGTTTGGCTTCGAACGCGATTTCGGGACGCGCGCCCGCCGTGTCCAGCGTGCCTTCCGCATCCAGGTCGAAGAACTCCCGGATGGCGGCTTGTCCCTGGAAACGCCACGCGGTGCCTTGTCTCTGGACGGTTACGTTGAGGTCGCCGTCGCGGTTGTCCGGTGCTCCGCCGAATTGCCATTGCACCCGCGCCGGGCTCGCCGAAATGCGGCACGACAAGTCCCGCGGCGACGCGACTCGCGCGGAGAAGGCGAGGTTTTCGATGGTGACCGGGAAATCCCCAAGGGTATTCCGGAAATCGATACGGCGGATGCTGGTGTCAATGGGGATGGCGAGCATCGGGTCGATGCCGGAACTGGGCGCGGTCAGGAAACGCCTCAGAAAATCGTGGTTGGTGGCGCCGGACGCAGCCGGGGCAAGCGTCACGGCGAGCCGGTCCAGGGTCAAGCGCCGCAGGTAGCGGTTGCCGGCAGCGAACAGGGCGTAGTCCGCCTCCAGCCCCGCGACGGTAACGGCGGACGGCGTTGCCGCGGGCGCGCCTGGTTCGCGCAGTTCCAGCAGCGGCACGCGGAGCGTGCCCCACAGAGCGGCACTCTCGACAGTCGCTTCCGTGCCCAGTACCCGCTCCAACGCAACGCGCACCAAGACGCGCTGCGCCGCTCCCGTTAGAAGAAGCACTGCCGCCAACGCGAACATGGCGCCTGCCGGCAGAAGAATTGCCAAGCATCCTTTTCGAATGCGCGACCGTCTGCTATGCGTGCCGGTCGACACGGCTGCCGCTCACGAAGCCCCGCCGGAGGCGGCGGCCCCGGCGAGCGGCGCGGTTGCCGGCGGCGCCGGCTCCCCTGGCGCTGGTTCGTTGGTCATCGATTGCTGCCCGGGCGCCGTTGCGTCGTCGTGGGCCTGTTCTTGCGGCGCCGCGTCCGTCGCGGGCGACGATGTTTCCGGCGCGGCACTTTCGTTGGGCACGTATTCAATCTGCAGATGGCCGATGAGCGGGATGATCCGCGACTGGGCGAACAGGTCGCCTTCGGCCAGCTTGATATGCGTGACATCCGCGTTCGGCTGGTTGAACGTCGGGTCCACGTCGATCCACTTGCCCACCCATGCCTTCGCCCACTGGTGGAAATAGAATCCGGGATGGACGCCATCGACGTAGACCACGCCCGCGACCTCACGCGCGGGCAGGCCCGCCGCGCGCGCCAGCCCGACGTAGAGGATGCTGTGCTCCGTGCAATCGCCCTCAAGCGTTTCGAGCACTTCGATCGCGTTGCTCAAACGCGCCGAATACGTGCTGCGCATGTTCTTGTTGACCCATTCGCAGAGCAGGTTCGACACCTTTACGGCGTCCGTTTCCGCGCCGGCGATTTCCTTCGCCTTGCTCACGAGGCGCGGGTCCGCGCATTGGACAAACGGCGTCGGTTCGAGCCACTGCGCCACCGACGGATTGTCAACGGGCACATGCGCGGGCGTGAAGTCGTCGAGCGCAACGCGTTTCGCCACAAAGACGACGCTGTCGCCGGCGTCCGCCACGAACTGCCGTTCATCATTGAAGATGTGTGACTCGGTGAGCGGGCCGCGCAGGATGAGACGCAGCGTATCGCGGTCGCGCGGGTTCTCAATCCGGCGGTCGACCAGCGCCGCGTTTGACACAATCACGTCGTTCACATAGTCGACGTCCTTGGCCACTTCTTCCGGTTCGAGGCGCATCGTAAACATGCCCGCTGCGATGTCTTCCAGCACGGTGCCGTCCTCCGCCACATAGGAAACGGATTCAAGCCCCATTTCCTGGAGAACCATCTTGATCTTGTAGACGCGGGTAGTCACCCCCTCGAGCATACGTTCATCCACCTCGAGGATATGGCTCAGCCCGGTCAGTTCACGCTGGAACATGGGCTCGAATACCGTGAACTGAAGCGCGTCCCCCGGCTGCGGTCTGTCCATGACCCAGCGTTCGTGCTTTAGCGCATCCGTGAGCGTTTCGGCCGGTTTGGGCAGTGTGATCTCGTCCCCGACGCCGCCGACGTCTGTCTTCAACACGAGGTGATCGTCAACTATCTGCGCATTGAACGTGTTCTTTTTGCCGCCCGGGTCGACAAAGTACGACTCTATGGATTCCAGGGCGCCGTCCGGCGCGTACACCCGGCACGCGTATATCTGCAGTTCCTGCCGTACGCCCTCCATCACGATGCGGAACCGCGCGTCCTGCACCAGCGTCACACGGCCCTGTTCGTCCTTGGCCGTGGACATGAAAGCGTAGCCCGATTTCTCGCCGTTGAGGTACAGCCCGTACCAGGAATCGCCCAGCAACGCGTCGATGTCGGCGCCTTGCGCCACGAGCAGCCGCGGGAAGATCAGTCCGAATGCCATCGCAATCACCAACCGTTTCATCCGTCCATTCTCCGATAGAAAGGGGCATTGTAACCCATGCGGTGAAAGGAGCGACAATCCCGCGCGCCGGTTCCGGCGGGGCGGGATATGCAGCCGTTGGATGTTCGGCGCGAGGCTATTCGTCGTGGTCGAGTTCTTGCGCCATGGTGCGCACGCCGCGAATATCCATCTTGCCCGTGCCCAGCACGGGCAGCGCGTCGATGCGGTGGAATGCGCTGGCACGGGGCCGCCAGAGATTCGGCAGCCCGGAGTCCGGCAGCTTTTGCAGCAGTTGCGCAAGCTGCGCATCGTCAAGCGTGTGCAAGACGACCAGGCGCTCGCCCTTGCGGGGGTCCGCGATGCTCGCCACCGCCAGCGCCTGCTCGGTCAGATTGAGCAGCTGGTGCAACGTTTCTTCCACCTTCGCGTGGGGGACCATCTCGCCGGCAATCTTGCTGAAGCGGGCCATGCGGTCCGTTATGGTGATGAATCCGTCCTCATCCACCGATGCGATATCGCCGGTCTCGTACCAGCCGTCACGCAACACGGCGGCGGTCTTCTCCGGCATGTTCAGATACCCCTTCATGACGTTGACGCCCTTGATCAGCATGAGGCCCGCCTCCCCTGGAGGCAGGTCGAGGCCGGTGGCCGGGTCCACGATCCGGATGCTGATGCCGGGCAAAGGACGGCCGATGCTGCCGTGCTTCACGCCGCGGGCATAGAAGCCGGGCGAGATGAAATCGGGCGTGTTGGTGGACACGGCGGGCGCGCATTCCGTACATCCGTAGCCTTCCATGGGTGTGGTGTCGAATTTCTCGCGATACGCCTCTCGGATGCGCTCCGGCAGTTTCTCCGCGCCACAAACGACCCACGACAGGCTCTTCAACTGTTCCGCATCGCAGCGGCGGAGGAAACCGTTAAGGAAGGTCGGCGTGCCGACGAGGAACGTGCACTGGAACTTCTTGATGAGCCCGCCGATGACGCGCGGTTCGAGCGGGTTCGCATGATAGACGACGCCGCACCGGGACAGGAACATCAGCCACATCGTGACGGTGAACCCGAAGGAATGAAAGAAAGGCAGGAACGCCATCATGCGGTCGTGCGGACCATGCGGAAACGTTTCGAGGCCCGCTTCGATATTTGACAGGATATTGCGTTGGGTGAGCATGACGCCCTTCGGGTCGCCTTCGCTGCCGCTTGAGAAGATTATGGTGGCCAAGTCCTCAAGCGTGCGGCCGCGGGGCGAGCCGGCGGCGCGCTCGATCAGCCACGCGGGCGCGAACAGGGCGTACAGCATGCCGATGACGCGGTCCGCCGCGGTGACCGTGCCGCGAATGTCCTCGAGATAGATCGGGTGACCGGGCACCTCGAGCGGCAGGCGTTCAAGAAAGCGCTTTGAGGTGAGCACCTGCGTAATGCCGCACTGCCGCGCGGCGGAAGCCATGGCCTCCTTTGAACTGGTGTAGTTCAGGTTGACCGGCACGCGGCCCATGATCTGCAGCGCGATGTTGGTCAGCGCGCCGCCGACGGAAGGGGGCACGAGCACGCCCACCATCTGCCGGTCGTCAAGGATGCGGCGCAGTTTTCGCGCAAAGGCTATACTTCCCACCAGCGTCTTGAAATAGTTGAGTTCGCCCGTGACGGCGTCGGCGATGCACATGCGCCGCTTGAATTTTCGCGCCACTTTGATGAAGCCGCGGTGCAACTGGTTGTGCGCGAGCGGGCGGCGCATATACGATTCGGTGCCGAGCCGCTGAATGGCCACGCGCACCTGCACCGCGGAAGCATCGCGCGGAAGCGCATCCCCGTAGTGCACGTGGATGACGTGCGGGATGCGCGGCGGGCGCAGCGCGTGAAAACGCCCGTCTTCGACTGTGTAGATCGAGCCCCACAGATGGGACAGGTGGACGGGCACCAGCGGCGCGTCCACGTCGCCCAGAATGCGCTGGTAATCATCGTGGTACGGCATGGCAACGCCATCCGCGGCGAAGCGGCGTTCCGCCGGGATGCAGACCACGTTGCCCTCCGCAATGAGGGCGCGCAACTGGACGATGGTTTCCTCGATGTGTTGAACCGAACCTCTCGGGTCGAAGGGAATGACGCCGAGCATGCGCGCGATGCGGCCCGTCAGGCGCGCGTTGAAGACGTCCTTTCCCATGAGAAAGCAGATGTCGCGGTCCGTGGACGCCGTTAACGCAAGCGCGTCCATGACCGAGAGATGATTGGCCACGAAGAGCGCGCCGCCTTCTTCGGGAATGCGATTGCGCCCGAGCACGCGGATGCGATACAGCGTGTTGGCGAGAATCCACAATACCGCCCGCAGCATGATCGAGGGGATCCGGAATGAGATATAGAGGCCCATTCCGGCGGACATCAGCGCGCAGACGAAGAAAATGCCGCTGGGACTCAGCCCGGCGCGGCTCAGGCTGTAGAAGAAAACGCTGGCGAAGGCGATGCCGACAAAGGTCAACATGTTGGTTGTGGCGATAACGCCGCCTCGTATGGCCAGAGGCGCGCGCGCCTGGATCGCCGCGGCGAGCGGCACGTCAAAGAACCCGGCGAAGAAACCAAGCCAGAAGAGGACGCCGATCACGAACACGTAGGGGACCCAGCCGATCGCGCCGGCGGCCGCGGCCGCGCCGGCGCCGCCCGTGTCGCCGAGGCCAATCCCCGTGATGCCGAGAATCACGGAAAACAGGCCCATGCCCAACGCGCCGACCGGCACGATACCCGTTTCGATCTTCTCGCGCGAGAGATAGCCCGCCGCGACCGCGCCGACGCCGATGCCGAGGCCCATGGTGGCGACCCAGTAGGAGGTGAGCGCGTCGGACAGGCCGAGCGAAGTGTGCGCGAACTTCATTACGCTCTGCCGCACCAGCGCGCCGCCGAACCAGAAGTAGACGTAGCCCAGCACCACGTTGTACAGCAGTCGTTCGCTCCAGATGGCTCGAAAATAACGGCCCATGCCCGCCCACGGCAGCAGCGGATTGCGCGGAATCCTCGTCTGCGGGTGCGCGGCGGGCGGCTTTGTGATGAAGTGCGAGGAGACCGTGCCCAGGACCGAGAGCACCACGAGCAGTGCGGACGCGAGGTAGGTACGCCCGCGAAAGGTCTCCGACACCGCTCCGGCAAGGCCCGTGCCCGCAATGATGGCGAGTATCGTGCCCATTTGCAGGATGCCGTTCGCCCAGGACAGGCGCGGCTCAGGCATGATTTCCGGAATGATCCCGTACTTTGCCGGGCTGAATATCGCGCTCTGGGTGGCCATGCAGAAGAGAACAAACCAGCAGAACGGGGAACTGCCCATATAGAAGGCGACGCCCCCGAGCGCCATGATAAAGATCTCCAGGTATTTTGTGCCGATCGCGACGCGCTGCTTGCTGTATTTGTCGGCCAGCGCGCCGAACAACGCCGGGAAAATGATGAACGGCACGGCAAAGATGAATTGCGCGAATGCGTATACGAAATCTTCGGTCTGAAACAGCCGCGCCAGCCACGAGGCGTCCGCGGGCACGTCTCCGCCGGAGGGCATGGCCATGGAAAGCAGGAAGAAGATGATGATGAACTGATACAGGTTGTCGTTGAACGCGCCCTGAAACTGAGTAACGATCAACGCCCAAAACCCGCGGCGGTTGAATGTCTCGCCCGGGTGCGCCGGTGGACGTGCGATGGCCTTCATATTTGTGTTTCCTCCGGCCCGGACATCTCCGGGCCTTGTCGAAACTGGTGTTTTCGGCGTACCGCGCCGCTTGCTCAGAGACGCGCCGCGCCTTCGCGCAACCGTTCGAGTCCTGCGATGAGCAGGCGGCATTGCGCATGGCTGAACGCGGCCAGTGCCTGGTGAATCTTGCCTCGGTAGACGTCTTCCACGCGTTCCACGAGACTACGGCCCCTGGACGTCAATTCTACGTGATAGATGCGCCGGTTGCCCGGCACGGACGCGCGATGCACAAGCTTCTTCTGCTCCAGTTTGTCCAGCACGGACGTGATGCTGGCTCGCGTTACGACCAGGCGCTTGCCCAAGTCCGACTGGGTCAGGTCGCCTTCCTTGTACTTCAGAGCGAAAAGCACATTGAATTGCGCTTCGGTGAGGCCGTAGCGCCGGAACAGGACCGCGCCCTTGAGGGACAGCACATTCGCGGTGCGAATGACGTTCAGGACGGCCTCGTGCCGGATATCCTCGATGGGATGTTCCAGGCCCAGTTCGTTGCTGATGGACGCTGGCGTTGTTTTGGCCATGACGGAGCCCCAATCTTGAGCCCTGATCGTATGCCATGGGATTGTTAGAAGTCAAGCAATGCGCGCCCATGCCTCGCGGGACTGGCCCCGCGCGTTGACGGTCCCGCGCATGGCCGGTATACTGACACAAATCATGGCGAATAGGAGCGAGTCGCATGCGCGTGCTGGTTACCGGATCAACCGGGCTCGTCGGCGAGGCGTATATAGCGCGGTTGCGCACGCGCGGCGACGCGCCGGTCCGGCTCGTGCGCGGCAAGACGCCGTTCCCCGAGGACACCATCGCCTGGGACCCGGACCGTGGCAAGATCGACGCGCGAAGCCTTGAAGGGTTGGACGCGGTGGTTCACCTCGCAGGCGAGAACATTGCCGTGGGGCGCTGGACCCCCGAGCGAAAGAAGCGCATCCGGGACAGCCGCGTGCGCGGCACGCAACTGCTCTGCGAGGCGCTGGCGGGCCGTTCCTCGCCGCCACCCGTGCTGGTGTCCGCCTCGGCCATAGGCTACTACGGCAATCGCGGTGATGAAGCCCTGGATGAGGACGCCCCGCCCGCGGAGGATTTCCTGGCCGAGGTCTGCCAGGAGTGGGAAGCCGCCACCGCGCCTGCGGCGGCGGCGGGCATCCGCGTCGTCCGTCTGCGCATCGGCATGGTTCTGAGCGGTGACGGCGGCGCGCTGGCGCGCATGGTCACGCCGTTCCGGCTGGGGCTGGGCGGCGTAGTTGGCACGGGCCGCCAGTACATGAGCTGGATTGCGCTCGAGGACCTGGCGAGCGCCATCGAGCACTGCATCGGGTGCGAAAGCCTGGCCGGTGCCGTGAACGCGACGGCGCCGAACCCGGCAGCCAACCGCGAGTTCACGAAAGCGCTGGGCAGGGTTTTGCGGCGGCCCACGTTGTTTCCCATGCCCGCCGCCGCCGTGCGCCTGTTGTTTGGCGAGATGGGCGAGGCGCTGCTGCTCGGTGGCGCGCGCATCCTGCCCAAGCGGCTTCTTGACACG
>JAGMZX010000015.1:0-35049 GCA_018005585.1 Candidatus Hydrogenedentota bacterium
CGATCACCATTTGCGCGTCGCCGTTCAGCGTGATCTCCGGCGGTGTCGTGTCCACGACGGTGACGGTGCGCGTCACGGGCGCGGCTTCGTTGCCCGCGTCATCCGCTGAGGTGTAGGTAATGGTGTAGTCGCCCGGCGTCGCGGTATCGACCGCGCCGCTGGCCTCCACCGGCACATCACCCTGGCACGCGTCCACCGCAGTCGCGCCCGGGTCCACGAACGGGTCCGTGCATTCGACCGTTATCTGAGCAGCCCCGTTCAGCGTGATCTCCGGCGGCGTCGTGTCCACGACGGTGACGGTGCGCGTCACGGGCGCGGCTTCGTTGCCCGCGTCATCCGCCGAGGTGTACGTAATGGTGTAGTCGCCCGGCGTCGCGGTATCGACCGCGCCGCTGGCCTCCACCGGCGCATCGCCCTGGCATGTGTCCACCGCAGTAGCGCCCGGGTCCACGAACGGGTCCGTGCATTCGACCGTTATCTGAGCAGCCCCGTTCAGCGTGATCTCCGGCGGTGTCGTGTCCACGACGGTGACGGTGCGCGTCACGGGCGCGGCTTCGTTGCCCGCGTCATCCGCTGAGGTGTAGGTAATGGTGTAATCGCCCGGCGTCGCGGTATCGACCGCGCCGCTGGCCTCCACCGGCACATCGCCCTGGCACGCGTCCACCGCAGTCGCGCCCGGGTCCACGAACGGGTCCGTGCATTCGACCGTTATCTGAGCAGCCCCGTTCAGCGTGATCTCCGGCGGCGTCGTGTCCACGACGGTGACGGTGCGCGTCACGGGCGCGGCTTCGTTGCCCGCGTCATCCGCCGAGGTGTAGGTAATGGTGTAGTCGCCCGGCGTCGCGGTATCGACCGCGCCGCTGGCCTCCACCGGCGCATCGCCCTGGCACGCGTCCACCGCAGTAGCGCCCGGGTCCACGAACGGGTCCGTGCATTCGACCGTTATCTGAGCAGCCCCGTTCAGCGTAATCTCCGGCGGCGTCGTGTCCACGACGGTGACGGTGCGCGTCACGGGCGCGGCTTCGTTGCCCGCGTCATCCGCTGAGGTGTAGGTAATGGTGTAGTCGCCCGGCGTCGCGGTATCGACCGCGCCGCTGGCCTCCACCGGCGCATCGCCCTGGCACGCGTCCACCGCAGTAGCGCCCGGGTCCACGAACGGCTCCGTGCATTCGACCGTTATCTGAGCAGCCCCGTTCAGCGTGATCTCCGGCGGTGTCGTGTCCACGACGGTGACGGTGCGCGTCACGGGCGCGGCTTCGTTGCCCGCGTCATCCGCCGAGGTGTACGTAATGGTGTAGTCGCCCGGCGTCGCGGTATCGACCGCGCCGCTGGCCTGCACCGGCGCATCGCCCTGGCACGCGTCCACCGCAGTCGCGCCCGGGTCCACGAACGGGTCCGTGCATTCGACCGTTATCTGAGCAGCCCCGTTCAGCGTGATCTCCGGCGGCGTCGTGTCCACGACGGTGACGGTGCGCGTCACGGGCGCGGCTTCGTTGCCCGCGTCATCCGCTGAGGTGTAGGTAATGGTGTAATCGCCCGGCGTCGCGGTATCGACCGCGCCGCTGGCCTGCACCGCCACATCGCCCTGGCACGCGTCCACTGCAGTAGCGCCCGGGTCCACGAACGGGTCCGTGCATTCGACCGTTATCTGAGCAGCCCCGTTCAGCGTGATCTCCGGCGGCGTCGTGTCCACGACGGTGACGGTGCGCGTTACGGGCGCGGCTTCGTTGCCCGCGTCGTCCGCTGAGGTGTAGGTAATGGTGTAGTCGCCCGGCGTCGCGGTATCGACCGCGCCGCTGGCCTGCACCGGCACATCACCCTGGCATACATCTAGCGCCGTCGCACCGGGGTCCATGAACGGCTCGGGACATTCAATCGTCATCCGTGGGTCACCAATCAAAGTGATGACGGGCGGCGCGGTGTCTTCCACGATTATGGTGAGCGTGAACGGGGCCGACGTATTGCCGGATGCATCCGTTACCGTATACACGAGCACGTAGGTACCCGGCGTGTTCAAATCGACCGTCCCGGTGACCTGGAGGTTGCCGGTCACGTCGCCATCCTGTGCGTCGGATGCCGTGGGCGTTTCAAAACTCGTGCTGCCGCATTCGACCCGGATCGTCTCTTCCTGTGTCCCGCCCGCGCCGAAGGTGATCTGCGGCGGCACCTGGTCGGTGGTCACGAGCGCCGTATCCGGGAGGCTGTCCAGTTCGCCGTCATTCACAACCAGCGTCAAGAGATACGTGCCATGAACAAGCGCGGTAAACGACGGCGTCGCCGTATCCTCATTCTCCAGGACGAACGGCTCGTCGGCCGCGCCGCCCTGCTGCACGGCGGCCGTCCACGCGTACGTCAGTTCTTGCTCTTCCGGGTCATAACTGCCCGTGCCATCGAGCGTCAGCGCCTGCGCCAAGGTCGCGGTGCGGTCCGGGCCCGCATTCGCTACGGGCGGCAGGTTGGGGGAAAGCACGATCACATATTCTTCTTTGAATACCGTCACAACGGTAAGCTGGCTCGCCTTTACCCCGTTTTCGTCCACGGACTCCTCGCGGACGATGACCGTCAGGCCCACGTCATACTTGCCGGGGTTGCGGTAGACATGAATGGCCGTCTTGCCCTTGCCAACCCCGCCGTCGCCGAACGTCCACATATAGTCGACGATCGTCAGCGTCGGCCGGGCGCCGTCGCGAAACTTGCTGTTCAGCACATACGGCGGAATCGCTTGAACGTCCGCACGGAACGTGACGGTCAACGGTGCATAGCCGATACGCGGGATACCCACGAAATCGGCCGTGACCTTGCCCCCGACGGCGGGGCAACCGGCAAGAGCCGCGACGACCGCCAAGAGGACCGCAATCTTGGATATGGTTTCAAGCATGTTCCCCATGGGGTGCTCCCCTTCTCTTTTCGTGTGTAACCGTTGAAAGATCCACAAGAGGATGCGCTTAACGCTCCCTCAATCAACACTGCCTACCTTGTACGAACCAGCGATTCCAGTATTTGAAAACAGACAAGGAATGTCAAGCTTATTTTTCATTGGGGTCAACCCGCACGCAAGCGGGATTGCTCCCCGCCTCTTGGCGCAAGGGCGATGCGCCAGGGCAGGTGGCAGCTTGGGAGGGATTGACGTATACTGATGCACAAGCGTGATTTGGAAGCGGGCGCGCTGATCCGGAATGCAATCCGGCACGTCCCGAGATGGGTGTCGTTTGCGGTGCTTCGGTGTTTTCAGGCATGGTAAGCGGTATCACGCCGCCGGTTTGGCACCGGCGGAGCAAGGTGAGGCAAAACACAGTCGAAACGACCGGGTTGGGAGGGTGATCGCCATGAATTTGCCGATTATGACGCTGATCAAGGCCGGAACGGGCCGCATCCGTGAGAACAAAGAACCCGGGCGGCGGACATGCGTTTCCGCGAGATTCGTGTTCGCGGCGGCAGTCCTTCTAGCGTCCCTGCCCGTGGCCGCCGACCTGCAGACGGTCCAGGTCGGTGGAGAAATCCGCATCCGGGGCCAATACTGGCGCAATTCCTTCGACAATCCGACCGCCACGACCTATACAGGAAACATGATTCGCTGGCCTGCAAGCGCGCTGGGCGGCCGGCCCATCGGCGACCCATACGGGGGGCAAACGATAGTGAGTTTCTTCGACTGGGACGACGCCCGCGATGATTACCGGCTCGTCGAACAGCGGACTCGGCTCAACATACGGGCGGACTTCAGCGACTCCGCGACCGCGTACACGGAACTCGAGTCCTATGAGGCCTGGGGCGAGGACTTTCGTTCGAATTACATCACCGCTGTGGACCGGCGCGGCAACAGCGACGTCGAGGTCTATCAGGCCTATATCGAGGTGCGCGACCTGTTCGGTTCCCCGCTGCAACTGCGGCTGGGCCGCCAGGAGATAACGCTCGGGTCGGGCTGGCTTGTGGGCAACAACAACAATCTGCCGGAATTCGGGGGCCTCTCCTTCGACGCCGCACGTCTGACCTGGGCAACGGACCAGTTCAGCGTGGATGCGCTGTGGGCCAAGCTCGCGGAGCAGTTCAACAGCTGGAACGACGGCGACCGAGACCTGTTCGCGTTGTACGGGTCGTACACAGGGCTCGAAGCCGTCGCGTTTGATCTCTACTGGGTCCTGCTCCGGGATAGCGCTTATCTCGAAGACACCGACGCCACATGGCTGGGCGAGCAGATTGAGGGCTGGCTGGGCTTGGATGACTATGAGACGACGTACCTGCACACCATTGGCGGCCGGGTCCACGGGGAGAGCGGCGGTTTTGACTACAATCTCGAGGGCGCGTATCAGTTCGGCAATGCCTCGCGCGTGGGCGCGCTCTTCAGGCCTTTCGGTTATGGCGATGCGGACGCGGACTTCGGCGCGTGGGCAGGCGACCTGGAACTGGGGTACACCTTTGACCACAGGCTGCAGCCGCGCGTGTGGCTGGGCGCGGCCTATTTTGGGGGAGAAGACGAGCGCGACATCACCTTCTGGGAATGGCTGAACCCGTTCGCCATGCTCGTTGAGCCGGAAGCCAGCCTCAGCTTCAACCGCCTTTTTTCGGACAAGACATATAGCGCCATCCTGGACGACCAGGGGGCGCTGACGAATTTCTGGACCATGTGCGGCGGGCTGAGCATGGCCCCGACTGAGTCGACCCGTGTCGGTCTGGACGCCGCCTGGTTCGAAGCGCTGGAAGCCTTCGAACAGCCGATTCACATCCATTGGGGCCGGGCCCGGATTCCCATTCTGGCGCCGCTCAGCTTCTGGACCACCCCTTCGGACAAGGAACTGGGCTGGGAACTCGGCCTGTGGGGCGAATACGCCTACTCGGAGGACCTCGTCTTCCGCGCGGGATGGCGCCATTTCTTCACGGGCGACGGCTCGGCCGAGGGTAATTTCGTCGACCTGAACGGACTGCTCCACAACGGCGGCACGGACGACCAGGACGCGGACTACCTCTATCTCGAGTCGCGGGTAACGTTCTGACGGTGGCGGAGAAGCCAGCGCGGTTTTCTTCCGTGGTCCCCGGCGCCGCCCTGTTCTTGCGGGGCGCCGGCGCGTCTGTCATTTTTGCGTGTTCCCGCTGGGCTCTGCCGGCCCGTCCGTACGGTGTCTGAAGTTGGAGGGATATGTCCATGTTGCGTCGTGTCCCGACCGTTTTCTGCGCGTTGGCTGTCGCGGCGATCGTGACGCTGCTGCTGGTCAAGGCCTACTCCGACCGCCACTTCTACGACGGCTACGACCCGCACATTCCGTTGAAGGCAAGCGCAACTCCCCTCGAAGCCGTAACCGGGACAGTCGAGGCATTTCATCAGACCCTGCCGGCGCGATTCCGCCGCCAGCGTATCGAATTTGAAGCCCGGCCCGGCGAAACCGTGCCCGCCATTCTCACGCTGCCCGTGGACGCGGCAGGCCCCATGCCCGCGATCGTTCTGCTGCATGGCAGCCACCAGGAAAAGGAATTCGTCCAAGAAATCTGCACGCCCTTCAATGAAGCCGGGTTTGCGATGGTCTGTTTCGACCAGTACATGCGCGGCGAGCGCAAGGTCCACGGCAATTTCCTGAGAATAGCCGCCGCATTTCGCGAACGCTGCTGGAAGACCGTGCACGACACTCGCCGGCTTGTCGACTATCTCGTCACGCGTCCCGATATCGACGCGAACCGCATCTACCTCGTGGGAGCCAGCTACGGCGCGATCACGGGCACCGCCGTGCTCGCGCAGGAAAAGCGCTTCAAGGCCGCCGTGCTCGTGGTCGGCGGCGGCAACCTGCGCCTGCTCGCCAAGGCACCCGAGGTGCGCCGGGAATTGCCCGGCTGGCTCCTGCCCGCGGCGGGGCCGCTGCTCGGTTTCATCATCGGCCCCGCGGATCCCGTGCTGCACGCGCCAGGAGTCTCGGGCATTCCCGTGCTGATGCAGAACGGGTCGAAAGACGGCGTGGTCATTCCCGAATCCGGCGAGGCCCTGTTTGCGGCGCTCGGCGAGCCGAAGGAACTGCGGTGGTACCCGATCAATCATCCGGACCGCGAAGAAAACGGCGCGGAAGTGGTGAAGATGCTCCTCGACGGCCTGGAATGGCTGCGCGCCCTTGACGCGGCGTCCATGAGTGCGCCGCCGCCACCGTGAAAGCGCGGGGAGACGGCCGCAACCCCGGGAGAGTGTTCCCTTTCTCCCCGTTGTGCCGCGTTGCCTTCCGCGAAGCGCCGGCGGCATCCATTGCCCCGCGACGCTTGAGAGGCAACGCTATTTGAGCAGGTCCTGGACCAGTCCGCCGATACCTTCCGGCATCTCCGGCGCGTCCTTGAGCAGCGAACCAGCGCCCACGCCGCCGAGCAGGGTCTGTTCGTCGAGCTGGAGGGTTTGGCCCGCCGCCGCCTCCAACACCAGACTGGCGACTTTGCGTCCAAACACGCGCGTGAGGATGCCGCTGGCGACGGGGCCGCCGAGGTCAAGGGATACGTCCTCAATCCGGGCTTCCTGCGCGCGGTACGGCGGCGCCACCCCGATGTCAAAGCCGTCTTCTTTGCAGTGGAAATGCACGGGCATGGCGCCCTGTTTCAGGTCACACTTGACAGGGAAGGTGCCGACACGCGTCTGCGCATCGAGCGAGACGCCGAGCTGCCCGAACTCGGCCAACGCGCCAACGAGCGGCCGTTCTTCAAGCCATTTGGGCGTGTCGTCCGCATCGAGGCGGAAATCGCGGATCCGTACTTCTTTCAGATACAGCCGGATATCCCGCCGCACCAGCTCTTCGGTTCCTTCCATTTGTTCCAGGGGAATCCGCTGGATTTCCTTCGGAATCTTGATGGTCATGCCGCCAAATTGCGTGGCCTGTGCCAACAGTTGCAGCAGGTTCAACTGGCCGCGCACCTCGTCGAGCGCGCCGCCCCAATCTTCGATGCGGCACGTTTCGCAAGGCTCGGCGCTCGGCACGGCCATGGACGCGGCGGTGTCCGGCGCGGTTGGTGTCTGGGCCTCGGGTTCTTGCGCGTTGGCCGCCGCTGCCGGCGCGGCAAGGCACGCGAACGCCAGAAACAGGTTGCGTATCATAAGCATGAGGTTTCGGCTCCCTTTCATCGTTTTCAAGGCGCTACAACCGCCACAGAGGTTTATCTTCCCGAGTGGCGGGCGGTTCCGCGGCAACCGCATAACGGACCTCAACCGTCGCGGAGGCGCCAGGCGCCAGCGTTTCCACGGGCGGAAAGTCCAGCACAACGCGCTGATGCCGCGGGTCGTACTGGCAATAGAACGGCCTGCCCGCATCCGCTCCGCTGCACGTGAAGGCGCTTGTGACACTTATCTCGCCTTGCGCCTGCACATTCCAGGCGCGCACGCCCGAGAGCCGGTGCGCGCGCGCGTTCCAAAGCGGGCCGAGCGGGTTGTCCTCGCCGCTCAAGCGCGTCCATGCGCCATTCCAGTTGGCGCGAATGTCCGGCGTGAGCAGGGCCTGCGTCTCAAAGCTGGCGCGCAATCCGATGGCGGGCGCTGCTTCGCGGTCCGTTCCATTGCTGATCTCCAGGACGACGGTCAGGGCGTTTTCATTCACGTCCAAGGCGATGCGGCGTTCCAGCGTGAGGCCTTGCGCCGTCGTTCCCCGAAGCACGGCGCTGGTTGCGTCCCGGGCCACAACTTCGTAGCGCGGCGCGGCGGGTGCGCCGGACACCCCGGCCGCAAAATCCCACTCGCGCCAAAACAGCGTATCTGGCACTTGCCCGAACGGATTCTTCACAAGGTCGTTCCCCGTTGCCTTATCGACACAGCGGACAAGGCGGCCGTCGAGCAACGGGGCCAGCCATACGAGCAGACGGCCGTTTTCGAGCACGACCAGAGGCATCTCTTCGCGGCGCGGCGCCAACCCGTTATCACTTGCACCGGCGCATTGCGCGATCACGGGCTCCATGCCCGGCCCGAGTTCGCGGAGCCGGCCGGCAAAGACAGACCAATCCTCGCAGGAGGGGCGTTCGAGCACGAGCCGGCCGCCGTCAGCCGTGGCCTGAGGCGGACATGTCATCGCGGCATACGTGAACGGGAGCCGCGCGATCTCGAGACGGTTGCGCCGGTCGCCCATGGGCGCCTCGGCCAGCGCCTGATCCAGCATCGTGAGGGCCGCGGCGGCGGTACCGCTATCGAGCCAAGATCCGTCCTGCCGGGGATGGAGATAGGCACCGGATTTCCGGGCGCGTTCGGCAACCAGGCCGAGCGCGCCGCGCAGCGCGGCGCCGGGGGGTCCGTAGTAGCGGCTGATGAAATCGTCCCGAGCCTGTTCCCACGGGAAATCCGGATCCCAGAGTGCTTTCGCGAGCACATACGCGCGCAACGCGTCGATCTCCGCCGGCGCGTTGACGCCCGGCGCGCGCGCCTGTACGTGCACGCCGGACACATTGTATTGGTCATAGAATAGACCGTTCTGACGATATACGTGCAGGTCCGGGTGAAGGCGCAGCGGGTTTTCCTGGTTTCCGGCGTAATTCCAGATGCGCAGGTCTGGCGTAATCGCCGACCATGCCTTCAGGTCGCGGGCGAATGCCGCGTTCGGCAACGACCCGGCGCCGTCCGCCGGACGGCCCATGTCGCAGCCGTCCGCGCCGAGAAAAACAACCACATCCTGGCATGGGCGCAGTTGCGCGGGGGGCCGGCGGCGCACGCCCGCACAGAACGTGGCGACCCGGTAGCCGCCGCCGGGGAACGCTTCCTTGACCCTTTCCGACACGCTATTCACAAGCCGGAGCAGCGGGGCGGCCGCGCTGTTTTCCTGCTGTTCGAGCGCGCGGCACTCAGCACATTCACATGCGCCCGCCCAAGGCATGGGCGCGACAACCACGAGTCTTTCGCCGCCTTGCGCGAGCACGGCATCGCGACGGGCGCGCTGCACATCGTCGAGCGTATCGGCGGGCGCGCGCAGCAACGCCAGCAGTTCCGCGATGAGCGTTTCCGCCGCTTCCTGGTTCGTGCAGCAAAGCTGCGTCGGCGTCTCGCCTCCCGCCAGCGCGAGCGCGGCCGCGCGGCGCCCGTCAATCTCGGCGTAATAGCCGGGACGCTCCGCGAAGAAGCGTTCCGGCGGCAGCAGTGTGAAAAAGGTGCCCGTGGCGAGCCCTTCGGGCGGCGCGGGCTCATCCAGCTTGTGCGCGCGCAGGTATTCCGCCGCGTCCATGCTCCAGAGGGCGCTGTAGCCCGTGCTGCGGTGTGCAAAACAGGGCCGGAAAAGCAGTTCGAACTCGTTGATGGCGAACGCGGTGCGCGGCGTAGCCGTCACCCCGGGCGCAAGCCATCGCACGCCCAGATACCGGTCGAGAAACTCGTAGGCAGCATGCAGCGCGCCCGCGTCCGTCAGGCTTGTGAGAAGCAGCTGCTTTCGCGCGCCCATTTCCTGTTCACGGCGGGACGGGGTGAATGTGCGTAGCAGAAAGCCGCCGGGGCCGAGCGCTTCGAGTTCGTCGCGCGCGGCGAGTTCGACGCCGAGCGCGCTTCGCCCGACCCACATGTTCATGTCGCCTTCATTCTCGGCGCTTATGGTCAGTTCATACGCGGTGCGCTCGCGCCAATACAGCTTCAGCGCGGACGCGGCCATCTGCTCCGCGGGCGTCGCGTCGTGCGGAACGACAACATGGAAATTTCCGAAAACGCCCAAACCGGCCCAGCCCTGGCTGTTCGGCTGCGCGGCGGTCAGCCCGGCAAACGCAAGAACCAGCGCAACTGCGCCACAGAGGCGTTTCACGTTCGGACACTCCCGGATGTGCGCCGTTCGTACAGGCGCGCCCCATTATAGCGAATCGGCCCGCCCCGCTGTTCGCGGCGTCGTCAGGCAACGCTGCCGGTGAAGGCGTTCCAGGAAATACTTGCCGGGACATCGCAAGAACTGCATCCATGACCGCTGCAGTGTTGTGCCGGACAGTGAACGCCGTTCGGGCCGGCGTCCCGGGGATTGCCGGCGCCTTGTCCGGAACTTTGTCCTGAGCAAGAAGTATTTTAAGATAGGGGACGGGTGGCAATGCGTTCAGGAACATGCACGATCGAAGAGGAGAGACATCATGACCGCCATAACGGTGCTGGCCTTGCTGGCAAGTGTTGCGGGCGCGAATCCGGTTGTGGAAACGGTGGAAGACTCGTCGATCACCGCTCGGGTCGAGAGCAAGTTTCTCGCAAACAAGCATTTGAGTCCGCTCAATATCGACACGACCACCACGGGCGGCGTGGTCACCCTGACCGGCAGCGTCCGCGACGAGGCGCAGAAGCAGATGGCGGAAGAACTTGCGCGCGGCGTGCCCGGCGTTGTCGACGTGAGGAACGAACTGCTGGTCGTGCCGGAGACCTATACCGAGCGCGACAAGCGCGGCTTCAGCCAGCGCCTTCGGGACCGCGGCATCACGATGAACGTGCGCGCCGTGCTGTTGCGGGACGGGGAAACGAAGGGGTTGAAGATCGGCGTAGAAACCGTGAACGGCGTGGTGACATTGACCGGCATCGCGAACAGCGAAGAGCAGAAGGCGAAAATCGGCCAGTCGGCGGCGCAGGCGAGCGGCGTGGTGCGGGTATTCAACAATCTTACGGTGCATGAACGCCCTGAAATGGGCACGTTTCAAAATGTGGGCCGGCAATTCCAGGACGAATGGGTCGAGAAACGCGTCGAAACGTCGATCATGGTAAACCGGCATGTAAACGTCCGGGACCTGGACGTGGAGGTGACGGACGGCGTGTGCATATTGACCGGCAATGCCGACTCGCAGGAGGAGAAAGATTTGGCCGGGAATCTGGCAAGTGCGATACCCGGAGTGCTTGAACTCGTGAACGACATCGTGGTGCGCGGGGAAGGCGGCGCGCCCGTGGTTGTGCTCGAAGGTATCGACCCGGCCGACGAACCGCTCTGAGCCGCGCGGCGCCGCGCTCGGAGTGAAGCCATGGAAGACCGTAGACAGGTTGCGATCCTGGTCGTCGTGGTTCTGGTGACGCTGGTCGCCATCGGCGTCACTTGGTGGGCAAGCAAGTCCTCCGGAAAAAGCGGCGGCCTTTCCGCTTCGCAACGGTTCACCGCCCGGCCTGGCACGTCGCGGCCCAACGCCGTCGCGCTGACCAGCGACAAGCGGCCCGGCGGCGTCGACGATGTCGAACTCGGCGGCGCCCCGACGGGCGGCGAAGACGCCCCAGATATTCGATCCCTCTCCCGCCAGGACGGACCGGACGCGAGGGCGTCGGCGGAACGGCTGGTCCGCGAGGCGCTGGAGGAAGCCGATGCCGAGGACGGCATCCAGATGCTCGAGGATGCGCTTCGGCGCGGCCTTTGTCTGGAGGAGGCGTGGCGGCTGCATCTGGCCCTGGCCTTATTGTACGGGCGGCTGTCGCCGCCCGGCGGCGAGCGCGCCTTGCAGGCCTATGCCGCCGCGCGCGCCGCCGCCGCCACGGCCGAGGCCCGGCAACGGATTGCCCTTGAAGAGGCGCAGGCGTTCGTCGCGATGGGGAAGCGCGAGGATGCATGGGCCTGCGTCGAAACAGCGATCGCGCAAGGGCCCGCGGGCGAGCCGTTCTCGCCGGAGGCAGCCGTGCTGCTGGTGCGCATGGGCGACCTGCTTCAGGAGACGGGCAATAGCAGCGGGGCGGAACGAGCCTACCAACAGGCGCTGGACCGGGGCCTGGCGCAGCGCGGCGCGGCCGAAACGCTGGTCGAGCCCTTGCGGCTGGCGGCAACGCGATTGACCCTGTTGCTTCGCGGCGCGGGCCGTCACGAAGAGGCAGATGCGCTGGGCCGGCGGCTGCAAATGCGGTTTCGCGCTTCGGCCGCTGCGGGAGAGTGACTTGGGGCGCCCGTCAGCGGACTGGCCCCAACAAGAACAGGGAATCCGAACCACGCAGCCCGACGGTCACACCCGCGCCGGGCTCCCTGCTGCTGTGGAACGCGACTTCGCGCAACGATTCCGGAAAGCGCATCTGGAACACGGGCGTTCTTTCGATACCCGCCCCGTCCCAGCGCCACGCGCTGAATTCGTCCGCATCCGTGGCGCAACCGAAGTCCGTGTGCCCGTCCGCGTCGAAATCTTCAAACAGCACGAGATGCGCGGGCGGCCCGGCGGCAGCGTTTACCAGCCACGCGACGGGAGCGTCAATAACGATATGCGCCGTTGAAGCGGGTTCGAAACGGCGTTTTCGCGCGTCGAAGAGATGCACAACGAGCCGCCACGAAGCGCGGCCCGTCGCGGCCAGGCGCGCGAGGGCATTCGCCGCGGGCAGGCGTTCTTCGCGCATCCAGACCGCCAGGTCGACAAAGCCGTCTCCATCAAAGTCTGGAAGCCGGTCCGGGGCGTTCAGAACGGCGCCCGCGAAGCGGCGTTCGGGTCCGATGCGCGGCGCGCCTTTGGGGCTGTTGCCGGGCATGCGGAAGCGGATACACGACGTGCCCGAATCCTCATCCGCGAGCGAATAGAGCACATCCCATTGGGCCAAGTCTTGCGGGGCAACGGCCGTGCTGTGCTTCGCGAGCAGAGCAAACCAGGGCCAGTATGCGGGGTTGTTGCCCGCGGTCTCGGCCGTGCGCGGCGGCAGCGACCGCCGCGCAAGCAGGCTGTGCTTGTCGGAGGCGGCCAGTTCGCGCGGGAGCGACGGCTCGATTTCGATACTCCGGCGTATGTCCATTTCCAGTGCGTCGCGCGGCCCGATCACCGGCGGGTTAATGGTATCGACGGTAAACGGCCGCCCGTAGGACGCGCGATGCGGCGCTTCGGTGGTCAGGGGAAAGCTGGCCACGAACGCGCCCGCGGCGTCGCGCAGTTCAAACGCCGTCTCCAGCGGCAGGCCCAGCACCGCGCGGCCCGCCCATTCGATGCCGAGCACATAGAGGAACGGCGCAGGGCCGCATCCCGCCAGTTGCGTATGCAACCGGAACAACTCGACGGGTTCGGGCGGAGACTCCCCGCGCTCGAACGACCACGTCAGAATGCGATCGCCCGCCACGGCGATGACTTCCGAGACTGCGTCGCCATCCAGGTCGAAGACATCCAAGGCCGAGGTTTCTGGCGGCAATGCGAGCTCTCGCGCGCCGGCAGGCTGGCCATCGGCATAAACGGTGAGACCATGGTCGTGCAGGACAACCAGGTCCGCTCCCCCGGCTGCGTCCAGCGGCGCGAGGAAGAAACGCGCGCCGGCCGGTGCGGGAAAGCTCTGGACGTCAAACAGGACACCCGGAACGGCAAGCAGGATGGCGCACACGAGGGACGGCATCATGGCAGGGCCTCCGCCGCAAAATAGACGCGGCACGGTTCACCGCCCCGTTCCGCCGGCACTGCGCGCAGGATCACGTCCGCATACCCGTCGAGATTGACGTCGGCGACCGCGAATGTCGCCTCAAATTCGAACGGAATGACGCAGCTTGGCGCATCCGGGAAATCGTACCCCGCGGCGAGAAAGACGGCCAGGCGGTCCGGGCGGTCCTGCACCACGAGGTCCTTATAACCGTCGTTGTTCAGGTCGCCGGACAGGTTGACCAAGGCCGCCCGCTGATACCGCTGGAACATGGCGTTCCCCACGAAAGGCGGCTGGCCCGCTTGGATCGCAATGCGGCAAACAGGCGCGGGCGACTCGGCGAACGCGCCTTGGACCTGACGGTACACGGCGACCTCATGCTGAATAACGATACTCGTCAAGAACCGGAGTAAGCCCTCCCGCGGGCCGCCGGACAGCGGACCGCTAGATTCCGTTACCATGTCAAGGTCGCCATCGCCATCAAAATCCACGAAACTGCAATACGGCCGGAAAGTGCGGGACCGGCGCACGGTAGAGGAAACGCCGCCGTCCAACGTGGCATACGTCGTGTAGGTTGGGAACGGCAAGAGGCTGCCGCGGCCCATTTCCCAGCGCCCGCCCGCATAATCCATCGTTTCGTCCGCATTCAAGCGGCACGGCTGCACGTAGCTGGGCAAGTCGGCGGTGGTCTCTGCCTCTGGAACGGCCGGCGTTGCCGCAAAAACCCCTTCCGGTGTCAGTTGAACGCGGTATTGGCGCTCCTGATACCGGACCAGGTCGTCGGAAACACTGACGCGGGTCAGGACGCGAAGCCGGTCAGCCTCGAACACAAGGCGGCAGGCCATTTCCCGCGGCGGAAACACGACACGGCGCGATTCCGGCGGCCAGACCTGAGCGGGCGGCCCCGACAGCAATGTCAATTGCGGCAGCACGTTGAGTACGCCTGCGGAAACGTACTGCGCGCCGTCGCGGCGGAACAGGTGCGCGCCGTCGGGGCTCATGGCAACGATTTCCGGCGCGCCGTCGCCGTCCAGGTCGTGCAGGCGCCGCTGCAGCAGCGCCGACCGCGCTTGTCCACGGAGCGGCAGCATCCCCGCGGTCATATCCGTGGACGGCCATTGCGCGGGCTGTGTCAGGACCGTCTCCCACCGGTTGTCGCGCCATTGGTACACCGCCAGACTTCCGGGGTACATGAGATAGACGGCCCCCGCCCAGACCTCCAGAATAGGCTGCCCTTCAATCGACGGCAGCGGCACGCGCGCTTCGCGCGGGAAGCGGCCGCCGCGCTGGAACGCCACCTCGTGCCCGAACGCCAAGTCCACGGCGCCGTCGCCGTCGAGGTCCGCCTGTATGCAATTGAGGCTGACCGCGCCCGTGAGGGGATGCACGGCTTCCGCACGCAGCCCCGATATCTCCTCGGGGAAAAACTCGATTGAGGCAAGCAGGCATATGGAAAGCGCGAACGTCATCGGCGTTTCTCAGGCCAAGTCACGGCGCCGGAATCGCACGATAGCCGCAGCCGTGAAAAGAAACCCGCCTGCCGCGGAAGCCAGCAGGCACTGCCAAGCCATGGGGAACCACGCGGCTGTCAGTCCGTCCGCGCGCAGGGCAAACACTTCCCAGCACCGCTCCACGTACGTGGTGAACAAATAGGCGTCGATACCCAGCGGGTACTTGAGCAGGTCCACGGCCACCCAGCCACCAACGGCGAGCAACACGGCGGCAAGCGGGTTGCGCGTGCATGTGGACCAGAACAGCGCATAGGCTACGGTGGCCCACTGCGGCGCGAGCGCGAGCAGCGCGCCGAGCACATACGCCGCGGTCATCTCGCCCTCCGAGAAAATGAGTTCGCTCCCGCTGAGCACGCCGTTCCGGTCGCCCAGCAGGAAGACGAACCCCCAGGCGAGCGCGCCCGCAAGCAACGTGAGCATGGCGGCGTAGGTCATGCCGAGCAGCAGCTTGGCCAGAATGAACTCGTATCGTGCGATGGGGCGCGTCAGCGTGTGCCGCAACGCGCCGTAGGGTTCCGCGGCCACGAGAGCGGCGCCGTGCACCAGAATCGCCAGCACGCCCACAAGGCTCAGCGCGCCCAACGTGGCATTGGCGATAAAAGCATAGTCGGCCATGCCGTCGCGCGCGACGGGGCGTATGACAAGCGAACCCGCAACCGCCGCCGCAACCAGCGCCGGGCCCACATACGTGTACTTGCGCCGCAGCGCCTTGCTCAATTCAACCGAGTATACAGCCCCGATGCGTTTGCTCATCCGTTCGTGACCTTCAAGAGGAACTCCTGCAGGGTTCGCCGCCGCGGCAATACCCCGTGGACGCGGAACCCGGCGTTCACCAGGAAAGCATTCAATTGCGGCACGTTCTTCTCGCGCAATTGGACGAACAGGCGCCCCGGCTTGATTTCCACGTGCGCGACCCAGGGCTGCTCGCGCAGCCGTCTGCCCGCCGCTTCCGGCCCGTCCAGCAACACCTCCACCTGGTCGGGCTCGTAAGCAAGCAGCCCCTCGGCCGGCGCGCTGGCCAGCGGTTTGCCTTCGCGCAGGATCACCAGGTGATCGCAGAGTGCCTCGACGGCGTGCATCAGCCGCGTGGCGAAGATGACGGTTACGCCGGCTTCTTCCGTCAACCGGCGCACCAGTTGAAAAAGGGGCTGCACTTCCTCGAGGTCAAGGCCGAGAAAGGGCTCATCCAGCAGCAGCAGTTCGGGCTCGGTCAGCAGTGCCTGCCCAAGCGCCAGGCGCCGCCGCAGCGGCGGCGGCAGGTGCTGGGGCCGTTCATTGGCGGCGGCGACCAGGCCCACCCAGTCGAGGACGCGCACGATATTGACCGGACGGCCGGCGAGCCGGGCCTGCAGCAGGAGATTACGCCGCACGGTCAAGTGTTCAAAAAAACCCGGATTCTCCACGAACACGCCAATCCGCGGCGCCACCTCGAGAAAAGACTTCCGGATATCTTTGCCGAACAGGGAAACCGTGCCAGACGTCGGGCGCACCAGACCCGACATCATGTTCAACACGGTACTCTTGCCCGCGCCGTCGGGACCGAGCAAGCCCGCCACGTGGCCGGACTCGACCGTGAGGCTGAGTTCGCTCACAGCCAGGTTCGCGCGGTAACGCTTGGTCACGTTATCGATGTTTACAACAACCGGCATGACAGCGATTCTAGCATGTTCCAAGGCGGCTGTGCAGACGGGGAGCAACCGGGTTACGCGGCGGGCTTGCGGAACTTGCCCCATTGCACGAGTCCGGCAATCCGCCGCAGCGCAACGCGCTCGAAGAGCGGGAGGTCCCGCAGGTCGATCAGGTGGGCGTGCGCGCTCGTGCGCCGCTGGGTCAAGTGAAGAGATTCGAGCACCGCCAACAAGGAATCCATGCGTGGGACAGGCGTGGTGATGAAAAGCAGACCGCCGGGCCGGAGTAACGCGTGGCATTCGGCGAAGCAGGGCACGTGTTCGACCACTTCGAAGGCCACGATGACGTCGTATGCGTTCCCGGCAAGCCCGAGCGCGCGCCAGTCGCGGATATCGCCCACGAAATCGGCGGGCGGCCGCAGGTCGAGTCCGGCGTAATGCCGGTAACCCGCGGCGCGCGCGCGGTCGCGCGACCAGCAGTCGCCGCACCCGATTTCCAGGATGCGTGCTTCCAGCGGCACGCCGGCAAAGAACCAGGCCAACTTCCGCGCCCGCGCCAGGTCGCTGAGTAAGGGCATCGGATATCCCACGAACGTTGCGGCCGGTCACGGCCAGTCCGCCGGCCCCGGGGCACCGGCTTGCGGACCGTTATTGGTCCGTGTACTGACTGAAATCGACCATGCCCACGTTCACGCCGCGCCCAAAATCGCCGTCTTCTCTTGTGAAAAAACCAAGCTTGAAGGAGTATGGAATCGGGGCGGGCATAATCGTGCGCGTGATGATCACGTAGTCGCCCACGGGCCAGCCGCTGGTCGGCGGGTCGGGGTTGAAGTTCCAGTCTTCATAGCCTTGAGTCCGCTTCTCTTCCGGAAGGAAATGGAGATACTCCGAAGTCACGCGTCCGTGCAGGAATACGCGCCAGTCTTTCTCGATAGGCTGGGAGACCTGGAAAATGAACCAGAAACGGAATTCCCCGTCATGGATCTCCGCCACTTCCGCGCCGATATACGTGAGGGCTTCGTTTATTTGCTGTAGCGGCGGGTAGTTCTGTTTCTGCAAAAGCTCGACAAAGTGGCGCACCGTGTAATCCTGCATGTCCGGACGCAGCCGCGGGAATTGATGCGACGATTTCAAGTCATACAACTCGAACAGGTTCAGACCATCAATGTCGTCCGTCGAATCGATGGTAATGACGGCGGTCTCCGTCCGCGCCATCACCCCGTAGACCCGTGCGGGCACGCAGCCAAAGCGTTCAATGGTAAACCGTTCCACAAGCTCGAAGCCGCGCTCCTTCAGAAAACGCTGCCAAGCGAGTTCCCGGGCTTCGTCGCTTGCGACAACCGCGTAGGCCACGTAATCCGTCTGGGGAAGCTTTGCGACGAGGTCCTCGGTCGTAATTGCCATGCGCACGCTGCGAAGCCGCCGCGCGGGCAGATCTTCCGGCGCCAGCGAACGGTCGAGATAGGGATTCGGCGGCGGCCAGAAATGCCGCTCGATCAATTCCATGCCGCGCATTTCGCGGCCGAGGCGCTGGTAATTCGCGTACTGACCCGTCAGCACTTTCCGGTGCCGTTCCTGGCGCGCCATGGCGCGCAGCAGCCGCGCTTGGAAATTACACTCCTGGACAGTGTTCACGGCGTCGCCGGGACGATAGGTCTCCCGAGCGGCCGGTCCCAGCCCGGAGAAAGAGAAACCATACGTCAGCGTGTCCTTGAAGACCGCGAGACCCGGGTCATCGTAGCCCTTCTGTATGCCAGCGTCGGGATAGAGGGGAACATAGAGACGGGCAGCGGCGCCGTACGAGGCGAAGGTCAGGTTGCCATAGACAAACCCGAGATACGCCGCCAGCACGATCATCGCGGCGGCGCGCCACGTGCGGCGCGGCAACGCGAGCACGGGAAGCGCGGCCAGCATTCCCAGCGCGGGCGCCACGGGCAGCGCGTATCGCGCTACCGAGTACTTGATCAGCAACGTCATGAGCGCGCAGCCGCCAATGGCCCACAAGAGCAGCATCACCGACGGAAAAGACCGGAAACGCCGCATGCACGGCACCAGCAGGATGCCCGCCAGGGCAAGCATGGACAACGGCAAGAACAGATTGTTGTTAACGATGTGCACCAGGTAGCGCGTCCCCGGCTGCCGCCGCTCAATCAGGCCCCGCAACCGGTCCCTCCACGAAGCCGGTTTCTCAGCCGGCGCCGCAACCGGGCCGGCGAGTTGAATGGCGGCGCCGTTCAGAGGCGCCGGTTCCGCGGCGGGCGGCGCGGACGGGGCCGGCTGCGCCGCGGGCGGCGCGGGCTGACCGGATGTCTCCAGCGACACGGTCAACGGACCGCCCGTGCCGCCTGCATGTTCGTACACCCAGTAGTGGTAAAACTGTTCAAGATTATGGAAATACCAGGGCGTGAAGACGACCGCGCTCATGGCCACGGCCACTACTCCGTGCAGGAACAGCCGCCATGGCCGCCCCGCTTCTCCCTGTTCCGCGCGCGAACGCCACGCGCCCAGCAGACCGGACACGAACACGACCGCCGCCGGTATGAGGTAATACAGGAACGTGACCGTGCGCGTCAGGATGCCGAGCCCCGTCAGCAGGCCGAAAAGCATCACCCAACCCAGATGGCGGAACCCGTTGCTGCGCAACAACGCATAGACCGACCACACGACAATCGCGGCCGCGGGGTAGTCCGTCATGAAGAAACGGGACGCGTGAAACACGCTGGGCGTGAAACTGACCACAAACGTCGCGAACAACGCGGACCACGGATCGAGAAAACGCCGCGAAATGGCCAGGCAGCCCAGCAACAGCGCCAGGAACAGGAACGTATTGACCAGCGCGAATGCATCCACGCTGTATCCGAAGAGGCCGGCCAGCGCCGCCCCCAGCATAGGCAACAGCGGCGGATGCGCCGGATTGCTTGGAGGGATGCCGGCCATGGCGGTCAACGCCGTCAGCAGATTGTCATGGTCCTGGAGCGCAAACGTGTCGTAATACTGCCGCGCGGTGAGCATGTGCGTCTCTTCATCCGTGCGGATGACGTGATTGTCCACGCGCAAGTACCAGAGATTCGCCACGAAATGGAAACCCAGCAATGCTATCAGCAAAGCCAGCCGCACCATCGCGGACGAATCCGTCCACGATGCACCGCCGGGCGGTCTGGGTCCGTTCGGTCTCTGCACTGGACTGGTCACGAGGGGCACCTCAGAAATCGCACGCTTCCGCCTTGCACACGTCACTCGAAGGCATTTTACGGAGCGCGCCCCGGGTCCGTCAAACGTTTTCAGGCGCGTGGTCTCCCCAGTCTCGCAACTCCCCCGCCCCCAAGTCGCCCCGCCCAGACATCCCCAGCGCTGACCGCTGTGGCTCCTCCAATATGTGTGTTATATAATATTTATACTATCTATATATGATCCATCAGCATGAATACAATCCTGGCGTTCGGCGGCTCAGCAAGGAAATCGAGAAGGAAGCACGGAGCGCACGGAAGCCGCGGAGAAGAAGCTTGCAGACGTGGCACGGTCGTCTCGCACAGGCGACCGCCGCCACTTACCCTTTCGTCCCCGTCAAGGCAATGCCCTGGACGAAGTATTTCTGGGCCAGGAAGAAGATCAGGGCAACGGGTATGACGGCGACGATGCTGGCGGCCATGATGTAGTGCGGGTTGGTGAGCTGGGCGTCGCCGAACATCTTCATGCCGAGCGAGATGGGGTATTTCATGTGGTCGCTGAGGTAAATGAGCGGCCCCATGAAATCGTTCCACCAGTGGACGAATCCGAGCACGCTGATAGTGAGCACGGCGGGTTTCGAGAGCGGCAGCATGATCGCCGAGAGGATGCGCAGGTGCCCCGCGCCGTCTATGAGCGCGGCCTCTTCCAGCGACACGGGGATGGTCTTGAAGAACTGACGCATGAGAAATACGTTGAACACGTTCACGCCGAAATAGGCGGGCACGATAATCGGCAGCCACGTGTTCACCCAGCCGAGCGCATTGAACAGGAGAAAGATGGGAATCATGGTCACCTGGCCGGGGAGCATCATGGTGCTGAGCAGAATCACGAAGCAGAAATCGCGCAGCGGCCAGCGTAACCGCGCGAAACTGTAGCCCACGAGGCACGCACTGCCGACTTGGCCGAAGAGCGCGAGCGCGGTGATCAGGACCGTGTTCTTGAAGAAGGTGAAGAACGGCAGCACGTAGAAGATTTCCACGTAGTTCGAAAACTGCGGCGGCCACGGGAGCCATATCTGCGGTTGCCGGTAAATCTGCGCGAAGGTCTTGAGGCTGTTGCTCAACGTAATGAGAAAGGGGATCAGAAACAGGCAGGTCAACCCGGCCAGCAACGCCCAGACGCACAATCGCTCGAGGCGCCGCGCCCCGCGGGCGCTGCCGGTCAGGCCGTTGCGCGCGCCGTTCATCTGCGCTCCCCCTCGTAGTAGACCCAGAGCGCGCTCGACCGGAAGATCAGCAGCGTAAACGCCAGAATGATTGCGAACAGGACCCACGCCAGCGCGGCGGCGTAACCGAATTGATAATCGACGAACGCCTTGCGGTACAGGTAGAGCACAAAGAAGAGCAACTGGTTGTCAAACCCGCCGTCGCGCCCCACGAGCACGAACGCCTGCATAAACACCTGCAACGCGCCTATGATCCCCATGATCAGGTTGAAGAAGATCGTCGGCGTGAGCATCGGGACCGTCACGTTCACAAACTGGCGCCACCGGCCCGCGCCGTCCAGTTCCGCCGCCTCGTAGAGGTGCGACGGGATGCTCTGTAATCCCGCGAGGAAGATGATCATCGCGCCGCCGCCCGTGGCCCACAGCATCATGATAATCATGGAGGGCATAGCCCAGTCCGGGTCGTTGAACCAGTCTGGGTCGGGCAGGTTGATAAACGCCAGCGGCGTGGCGTCGAGCGCCCGGTTCAGCGCGCGCAGCACGTTGTTGACCGGGCCCAGCACGGGATTGAAGAAATACAGCCACATGATCGCCGTGGCCACGCCGCCTACGACGTTGGGCAGATAGAACAGGGTGCGGAACACGCGGATTCCGCGCAGTTTCTGGTTGAGCAGCAAGGCGAGCCCGAGCGCGCCGCACAGGTTGATGGGCACGGCCAGGGCCGCGTAGGTGAACGTCTTGCGCAGCGCGAACCAGACGTAGGGGTCGCGCGTCAACGCCCGGACGTAGTTGTCCATACCCACAAAGGTGCGGTGTTCCACGGGATCATAGGGGTCCCATGCGCTGAAACTGAGCACAAGGCTGAACACAATCGGGAAAGCGAGGAACACGAGGAACCCGGCCATCCAGGGCGACGCAAGCAGCACGCCCCACAGCGCCTCGCGCCGCCGCATGCGGTTACGGCGCAGGACACCCAGTTCCGAGAAAAGCGAGCCAGCCTTGGCGCCCCGCCGGACAAGCATCGCCGCGAGGCCCAGCACGGCCAGCAAGCCCGCGATACGGTACGGCGCGGGCGAGCGTGCGGTGACCTGCCCGCGGGCGGCGCCGAAATCCTCCAGTTCCTTCTGGAGTTCCCGATTGACGCCTGCTTCGATTTCGGCGGCCACGCGGGCGGGCGTCCAGCGCTGACCCGGGTCCTCGCGTTCGAGGCGCGCCCATGCGGCCTCGATAACCCGGCGCAGGCCCAGGTAACGCGGCGTGATCGGCGTGAGCCTCCCGTATTCCTCCATGGCTTCGAGCACAACTGCCTTGCTATTGCGGAAATCGGGGATCTTGCGGTCCGCGAAGGTTTCCCCATCCAAGAAGTGCCTCTCGGCGTATTCGCGCACAACCGGCACGCCGCGCCCCACCGTCGCCAGGCGGGCCTGTATCTCCTCCGTGAGGACAAACTTGAGGAACGCCCACGCGACAGCCTTCTTTTCCGGCGCAATGTTCCGGTTGATGCTCAAACCGTCGAAGGTGACCCGCGTGAACCGGTCGCCGCGCGGTCCCCGCGGCATGTGGCAGACGCCCCAGCGCACGTCGGTGTCGGTCTCGCCCAGCACTTGCGCCGCGAACCAGCCGGACGGGCTCATTGCGATGCGCCCGGTCAGGATCTGCACCTCACGGTTCATGCCCTGCTGGCTGCCAAACCAGATCAGGACCCGGTCCGTAAACTTGAGCCCCTGCATGAAACGGGCTGCTTCCATCACGCGGTCATCATCGCGCACGGCGGCTCGCGTATAGTCGCCGGAGAGGAACCGGCCGCCGAAGCTCCACACGAGCGGCTCGGCGTCGAGCCAGCCGAACCCGAGCATGGCGCCGAACTGGTCCGTGCGCCCGTCGCCGTCATAGTCGCGCGTGAGCTGGATCGCAATGCGCCGGAAATCCTCCCAGGTCCAGTCCTCTTGAGGCGGGGGAATGCCGGCCTCGTCGAAGAGGTCCCGGTTATAGAACATCAGCACCGCCGTGCCGTCCCAGGGGAGCGCGCCGATGATCTCGCGGGACTCGCCCCCTTCCCGGGTCCAGTAGGTAAACGCCCGCAGCGCGTCGGGAAGAAAATCGTCCACGCGCAGTTCAGCGGAGTCCCGCTCGATAAGGGGGCGCAGGTCCTCAAGGTAACCACGCACCGCGTAAGCGGGATAAAACTCGTCGTCCATGAGAATGATGTCGGCCGCGGAGTCGCTGATCAGTTGCAGTTGCAGTTTCTCCCCGTAGTTGATGGGCGTGAATTGCGGCACGATTTCCGCCTCGGGGTGGTCCGCCTCAAAACGATCCACGACCTCGCGCCAGAATTCGAGGTCGCGGTAACTGCCCCAGAAGCTGAATGTGAGCTCGTGTCGCGGCTGCGCCGCGCCCGCACGGCAGCCGGCGCCTGCCAGGACAACCGCGCACGAGAACACGCAGAACTGCAATAGGCGTAACGGCATGATTACTCCCAGTTCCCCGGTCCGGTTCAGCGGCGCGAGTATACCGGCTGAAACCGGGATATGCCAGCCTTCTTCCGCCTTCAGGAGTTTCCGCGCTTGCATCAACCCCATGTTCATGGTAGCGTTTCGGCGCTGCCGTATCCGCAGAGGGACGTTCGCACCCATGTTCAAGAAAAAACGCATTGCCATGCTGCTGGTATTGGCCGCCGCGGCATACATCGGCTGCCAGTACGGCGTCTGGCTGGCCGCGGGCGGTCTCGCGCTGCTCGTGCTGATGCTCGGCGGACTCTCCGCGTTGCAGTATGCCCGTGCCCATCGCGGCTTCGACCGCCTGGCCGCGCTGCGCCCGCGGTACGGCGTCGCGCGGCTCGTGGCCGATGCGCAGGCGCGCCACGGAGGCGCGGAAACGTTTTCCTTCGTTGTCCTGGGTGACACGCGGAACCGCGTTCGCGTCACTTCCCGGGTATACGAGCGCGTTGCGGCGGAAGAACCGGTCATGGTCTTCCACACCGGCGATATTGTCCGTCACGGTACGGCGCGCGAGTTTCTCGAGAACCATATCGCGCTCCTGGAAAGGGCCCTGGCCGGAATTCCCATGTTCTGCGTGCCAGGCAACCACGAACGGGGCGCGCGCCGCGATTTCGCGGCATTCCAGGCGATCTATGGCGACGACAAGTTCGCGTTCGACCTTGGCCCGTGCCGCTTTGTCGGGTTCAACAACAGCCGGGGCCGCCGCGTAACCGGGGCGGACCTCGCTTTTCTCGAACAGGAACTCGCAAAGCCCGGCGCCCGGTTCCGCTTTGTGTTCTTCCACATTCCGCCCGCATTCTTTGAGGCCACCTTCGCCAGCGATTCGAAACGCCGCGGTTTCAAGGAGAATGCGGAGACATTGCACGCGCTGTTTGCCCGGCACGGCGTAACCGAGGTGTTCATGGCGCACATCCACGGGTACGCTTCCACGGTAATCGGCGGGGTTCGCTACACCCTGACCGCGGGCGGCGGCGCGCCGCTGAGCCGCCGTCTCGCCGCAGAGGGCCGCGCGCACCACTACGTTGTGATACAAGCCGCGCCGCAGGAAGTGCGCCGCGAAGTGGTGTATCTGCGCGATGAACAATGGGTGCGTGAGAACGGGTAACCGCGCGCCTTCGCCGTGGTGCCTTCGCCGTGGTTGAGACCGCTCTGCTACAATCAGACTCATGCCGCGATTTCTCTTGATAGGACTCGACGGCGCGGAGCCGTCGCTGGTGGCGCGCTGGATCGATGAAGGGCGTCTGCCGCATCTTGCCCGGCTTGCGGAGCGCGGCGCGTTCCTGCCCGCGGCAAGCACGATGCCCTGCGCAACGTTCCCCGCATGGGCCACGTGCGTGACAGGCGTGGGGCCGGGCCGTCATGGCCTGTTCGATTTCACTGGGATGCTGCCCGGCCAGTACGCGATTCAATTCACGAACGGCACGTTTCGCAAGGCGCCCGCAATCTGGAACGTGCTTTCAGAGGCAGGCAAACGCGTCTGTGTCGTGGGCGTGCCCGGCACGTATCCGCCTGAGCCGGTGAACGGCTGGTTCGTGTCCGGTTTCGATTCGCCCGTAGCGACGCGCATCGACGCCTCCTTCGTGTACCCGCCCGAACGCTATCCCGAAGTGCGGGACTGGCGCTTCGCCGATTTCCAGGAATCGGACATCGGACCCGGCTGGCACGACCGCGCATTGCCGCTGTTGTTGCGCGCCATCGACGAAAAGGCCGCCATTGCACGGCGCCTGCTCGAACGCGAGCCGTGGGATTTCTTCATGGCCGTCTTCGGCGAATCTGATACCGTGGCGCATCACTTCTGGATGTTCCACGACCCCCATTCGCCGCGGTTCCGCCCCGGTCACGAGCACGCGATCCGCGACGTGTACGAGCGGCTCGACGCGGCGGCCGGCGCGCTGGTTCAAGCTGCGGGCGAAGACGTCGTCACGGGCGTGGTCAGCGACCACGGTTTCGGCGGCGCGGGCACGGGCGTGCTGCATCTCAACAATTGGCTGGCCGAGCGCGGCTACCTCCGTTTCCGCCGCGCGCGCGGCAGCCTGCTGAAACGCGCGGCGCTGACCTGCGTGCCCGGGCGCTGGCGCGGCGCGTTGTTCCGCCGGTTCAGCCACGCGGCGGCGCAGGCCGAGTCGCGCGCGCGTTTCGCCGGCATCGACTGGTCCGCCACGGCCGCCTGGTCCGAGGAACTGAACTACTTCCCGTCGGTCCGGGTAAACCTTGAAGGCCGCGAGCCGCGGGGGCAGGTGCGCGCGCGGGATTACGGACCTTTTGTGCGCGATCTCTGCCGCGAAATAGAGGGGTGGGGGCCCGTCGTGCGGGCGTGGCCGCGGGCGGAACTCTACGAGGGTCCCTGGGTCGAGCGCGCGCCCGACATCGTCCTCGAACTCGCGCTCGAGAACGGCTACTCGCACTCGTGTCTGCGCGCGCGCGGCGGGCCAGGCTTCCGGCGGCTGCGGCCTGAAGAATACCCGGGCGGCAAAGAGCACGGCATGAACGGCACGCACCGCCCGATGGGTGTGCTGCTCTTGTCCGAGCCCTGCGCGGCAATACGCGCGCGCCTCGAAGACGTCGCGCCGACGGTCCTGGCCGTGCTGGGCGTGCCGGCGCCGCCGATGGAAGGCCGCGCGCTGCTGGGCGCCGGGGCGGGCGCCGCGCCCCCCGCGTTCGGCCAGGAACAACGGCCCTACACGCCGGACGAGGCGCGCGCCATCGAGGGCCGCCTGCGCGCGCTGGGGTATTTCGAATGACGTTGCGCATCGCCATGGTGGGCGCATGCCCGTATCCCGTGCCGCAAGGCTCGCAAGTGCTGTTGCGCGATACGGCGCTTGCCATGCGCGCCCGCGGCCACGAAGTGCATCTCGTCGTGTATGGCCGCGGCCTGGGCGAAGACACGAGCGGCCTGCCCGTTCATCGCGGGCGGCGCATGTGGGGCGATTCCCGCACCCAGGCCGGCCCGTTCCCCGCAAAGCCGCTGCTCGACCTGGACCTCGTGCGCGTGCTGCGCCGCGTCGTGCGCGAGCACCGCATCGACGTGGTCCACGCGCACAACTACGAGGCGCTGCTCGTCGCGCTATGCGCGCGCAAACGGCCTATCGTCTACCACGCGCACAACGCCATGTCGGACGAATTGCCGTATTACTTCAACGGCAGCGCGCTGGCCGCCTTCGTGGGACTCCGCCTCGACCGGCGCGTCCCGCCCCGCGCCGACCGTGTGATCGCGCCGCACCGGCGGCTCGCGGGGCACCTGATCGTCCGCGGCTGCGACCCGGCGCGGGTGGCCGTCGTGCCGCCGCCGCTCGACGCTGCGCAGTTTGCGCCGTGCACCGTAGGCAAGAACACGCCGCCGATCCTCTACGCGGGCAACCTGGACCCCTACCAGAACCTGGGCCTGCTGTACCGCGCCATGGAACTGCTGCGCCTCCGGCTGCCCGAGGCGCGCCTGCTGATTGCAAGCGAGCAGGCGCCGCGGACGCCGCAGGCGGAATTCGTCTATACGCCCGACTTCGACGCGCTGCTCCCGCTGCTCGCCGAGGATTCGGTATTCGCCGTGCCGCGCGTCTCCTGGTCCGGTTACCCGATTAAACTGCTGAACGCAATGGCGGCAGGCAAGGCCATCGTGGCCTGCGAAAGCGCTGCCTACCCCGTCATCGACCGGGAAAGCGGGCGCGTCGTGCCGGATAACGACCCCGAGGCATTCGCGGGCGCGTTGCACGAATTGGCCCTCAACCCCAGACTCCGCGCCGAACTCGGCCTCCGCGCCCGGGAGACCATCCTTGCCGAGCACCGGCCCGACCTTGTCGCGGAACAGCTCGAAGCGTTGGACCTGAAACTGCTCGAAAGCCGCGCCTGAGGCAAGGTCCGGCGGAACCCCGCGATGAGGCTCTTGGTCATTTTTTGAGATCCGGTTGCAGGCGCGGTTTTTGTGCCCGTGCATTGTCGATTCGCCAATATCGGGGTATACTTAGTTGTGGGAGAGGCCTGCGTCACCAAAGATGACAAGGGCCCTTGTATTCTGGACAAGAGGCGGACCAACAGCGGGCCATAACGAAAGAAGAGGTGTATCATGTCACTTTTCAAGCGTTCAGCAGCGGAGTTTATCGGAACATTCTGGCTGGTTTTGGGAGGATGCGGCAGCGCGGTACTGGCGGCGGCCTTTCCCGACGTTGGAATTGGCCTCTTGGGGGTGTCGCTCGCCTTCGGTCTGACCGTGCTCACGATGGCGTTCGCCATCGGGCATATTTCCGGCTGTCATCTGAATCCCGCGGTTTCCGTCGGATTGGTGGCTGGCGGACGTTTCAAGGCGTCAGACCTGCCGGCCTATGTCGTGGCCCAGGTTCTCGGGGCCATCGCTGCGGCGGGCGTGTTGTACGTCATCGCCAGCGGCAAGGCGGGCTTTGACTTGAGCGGTGGTTTGGCATCCAACGGATATGCCGCGCATTCCCCAGGCGAATACTCGTTGACAGCCGGTCTCGTCACGGAAATCGTTATGACCGCCATGTTCCTGTTCGTCATCCTTGGGGCAACGGACAAGCGCGCGCCTCAAGGATTCGCTCCCATCGCCATCGGCCTGGGGCTGACGCTTATTCATCTGATTAGCATTCCCGTGACCAACACCTCCGTGAATCCCGCGCGAAGCACAGGACCGGCGCTTCTCGTAGGCGGATGGGCTCTGCAGCAACTGTGGCTCTTCTGGGTGGCTCCGATTATCGGTGCGGCAGTCGCGGGCATCGTCTATCGCTGGTTTGAAAAAGAGAGTTGACGCCTTCAAGCACGCTGCCCCATCAGAACCGGCAAGAAGTCGCACGCGGCGATTTCCGCAAGTTGCCGGGTTGACACGACCAAACGGGTGTTGGCCGGGAATGCGGCGTCAAGCCCCCGGCCTGCACTCCCAACCGGTGTCGGTTTGGCTATTCAGCAGCCGCTGAGGGCGGTCACATTCGTCGAAGGGAGCAAGCTTGATGCCGCGGGCGAGGAAGCCGGTATCCCCCTGCTCCCGTCCGCTCGGCGGCTGACTGCGCCCTCTGCTCCAATGCCCGCCGTCACCGGCTTGAGGAGGTGCTGGCCCTGTAATAGACCAATGCCCCGACCGGCGCGGCGACGATGCGGCCGGCCGCGAGCAGGCCCCCGATATAGCCGTCGGCATGCGCTTGCGCGAGGCCCAGCCCTTCCGCTACGTCCCGCGCGGTGGCCGGGTGCCGCCGGATGAGGTCGAGCACGTCGTCGATGCCGGCAGGCGCGCCCGGCGCGCGGGCGGCATGCGGGAATTCGGCGATGATTTCGGCGGGGGGCGTGAAGAGTGGCGCGAATTCGAGCAACTGCTCCCGGGAAACGCCGCGGGCGAACCCTTCGGCCGGCGGGCGCGAAACCGTGTTCAATTGCACCCGGTCGGGCCGGATCCGCGCCGCGCAGGCCGCGATGCGGCGCATGGCCTCGACGGTGCCGGTGTAACCCGCGAGCACGAACACCTCGAGCCAGTACTGGCCGCTGAACTCGCCGCGGAACGCCTCGAGCCCTGCCACCATGCGCTCGAAGGAGAACCCCGCAGGCGGCCGGTTCACGGCCTCGAACGCCGCCGCATCGCCCGCGTCGAGCGAGGGCGAAACGAGATCCGCGCGGCGCAACGAGGCCCGCGCCTCCGGCTGCCAGAGCAGAGACCCGTTGGTCAGCACCGCCACGGGAACGTCCGTCATCGCCTTGATGCGTTCGATAATCTCGCCCAGCCGGGAGTGCAGCGTGGGCTCGCCGGAGCCGCTGAACGTAATGTAATCCGGTCGCGGTTCCAGTTTCTCTTTCAGTTCCGCGAGCAGGGGTTCGACGGGCGCCCATTCGCGGCGTTCGGTGGTCAGGCGCGTCGTGCAGCCGAGCTGGCAATAGATGCAATCGTACGTGCACGTCTTGAAGGGGACAAGGTCGACGCCGAGCGATAAGCCGAGGCGCCGCGAGGGGACCGGTCCAAACACGTACGGCATGGCTTACCACCCATCTCCGGGGTCATCGCTTTCGCCCGTGCGCAATACGGACGCGTCCGGAGGCGTTTCTTTCGCGGGCTCCTGCGGCGCCGCATCCGTCGCGGTCTGCGCTTCGGCCGCCTTTTCCTCCGGCGATACGACCCGGAACAGAAACACGCGCGAGTCCGTGCCGGCGTAACCCTGGAGCGCGCCCCAGTGGATGCCGTACGCGCCCGGCTCCAAGGGCCCGTCCAGCCGCAGTTCTGCAAGCAGGCGTTCGGGCTCGTCGATGGGCCGCACGCTGACCGGCAGCGCGCGGACGGGCGCCCAGACGTGCTGCGCGTAGTTCGGGGTCTCGAGGTCCGCATCGGAAGCCTCGACATCCCGCATCTGATGGATCTGCACGTCATATTCCGGCATCTTGAAGCAAATGATCGTGGGCTGGGCCGTTTCCGTGGTGAACGTGATGTCTTTCTTGGCGGCATGAACCAGGCCGAATTCGCGGGTAAGGTATCGCTTGGGCTCGGTGCGGTCGATTTCGAGATAGCGGTAGTTCTCAAACAGGTACACGCCGCGCGCAATCGGCAGCGGCCACAGCCGCGCCTCCGTCACTTCGGTCGTGCCCGGCGCGGCCACTACCGTCAGGCGGCCCGGCGTGTAGCCCGTCTTCATCAACGTTAGATACAGTTCGCCGGGCACGCACCGCACTTGGTATAACCCGCGTTCGTCGCTGGCCGCCTGCGCGTTCTGGTCCGGTACGGCAACGGCGACACCGGGCAGTGCTTCGCCGGACACGTCGACGACCGTTCCCCGGATCACCGCGGTGCGATCGCATCCGGCGAAGGCGAGGCCCGCGACCATGCAAATCACGGATAACCGTGATGCCTTACGACTTCTCATGACGGTGTTCCCGATGGTTCATGCCGGGCGCGTGTTCATGATAATGGCCTTCCTGATGCAGCCGGTTGTGTATCTCCCGGTGCGCCGCCGTCAGGGTCAGGCGCATGCGTTTCACCGCCGCCGTGTCCGCGCGCGTGGCCAACGTGTCCAGGTATGCCATGCTGCCCTCAATTTGCTCGAGAATCGTCAGTGCATCCGCCGCCGCGAAGAACGGCGCGCCCGCAACCTCGATCTCGACCGGCGAGCTGTGCGCCACGATGATTTCCGGTTTGCCGGGATAGTGGCCGCGCACGAGCAACGCCGCCCAGATGCTGCGGTCCGTGCGCAGGGTCAAATCCCCTTCCGCGGCCCAAGGTTTCACGGCAATGCTTTCGCGCACCTCGCCGTTGACGACCAGTTCGACGCGCGACATGGGCACGGTCGTGCTGGCTGCTTCCCAGTGGACCGCAACCTCGCCGCCGCCGCGTTTCATGCGGATGCGCCCGCCCGGCTGCCGTCCTTCGACACAGAATTCCAGCAACGGCCCGTAGGTTACGAAGGTGCGTCCCGCGCGCACGGCGTCCTTCCACGCGCGATAGTCAAAGGGGCGGCCTTCCTCGATACGGGCGTAGGTGCGGATTGCGCCAATGGGCGTGTCCGCGCTCATCTTGTCCGTTCCCGCCACTGCCGGCACGAAATAACCGCAGTTCAGATAGCGGTACCAGTCTGAAATCGAGTAGGGGTTGATGCCGCCGTACAGGTCGCCCCATGAGGTCATTTCAACGGCGTCGATGTTGCCCTGCACGAGGCATGCGGCGTTCTCCGCGCGCGGCTGCGGGAAATGCGGCAGCACAACGAGACCACCTTGGCGCCGGCACTGGCGCGCCCACTCGCTCATCAGCACCGCGACGGGGTCGCCGATGGCCGATTCGTCCGGCCCGCCCGTAGTCAGCGGCAGGATTGGCCTGCCGCCGTAGCCGAGCAGCGAGATGTGGCCGAGCACATGCTGCCGGTTCTCCGTGCCGACACGCAGCAGGTACTCGCCGTCGCCGCCGCTCTCGATGCCGCCGTGGGTCGTCTTGCCGTCGAAATCGCCGATATTGGTGAACAGTTCGCCCCATTGGCTCGCGAGCAGATTGACCACGTTCACCCCTTCGGCCGCGCCCTCGAGCAGGCCCGTCGTGGGCGACACGAAGTGGACGTGCGTGTCCGCCGTAACCCAGCCGCGTTCGCGCCAGGGCAACACGCGTTCGAGCGAGATCGTGAGCGTTTTCGTGCGCGGGCCGACGACGAAAACCTTGCGCACGGGCCGGACCTCGAAGCCTTTGCTCGCCTCGACGTACACCCGGCCCAGCGGCAGGTCGATCGTCGTCTCCCCGTCGATGTAGGCGCAGTTGTGAAGGCCGCGATGCACAAAATCGGCGCTGTAATCCTCGAACCACGCCGGATTCGGGTAGCGGTGCCGGTCCAGCGGCGCGAGATACTCGCCCGCTTCGCCATGTACGTGCAGCTTGACCGCAACCGGCTTGCCGCTGCCTTTTTCGACGGCGCGCAGCGTCACGCGCTGCCGGGACGGGGCCACCGGCTCGATGACGCCGCGCCGCTTCACGACACGAGACACAGGGAACACCATCCCGTTCCACAGGTGAAAACACGCCTCCGCATGGGCGGCATATTCGACGAGAATCTCGCGGTCGCTGACCTCGGGAAGCTGATTGTTACCGGAGCGGCGCCAGGCCGCATCAGGGTAGCGCCGTCGCGGTTCGGCGCTGATGACCTGCCCAAGATCAATCTGGATTTGTTCGAGCAGGCCCGGCATTTTCAGGTCCGGCCGGAAGGTCATGCCATCCGGCAGCCGCAACAACGCCTTCTCGCGCCGTTCCCACCGGTACGGCAGGGAGACCGTGCGGCCTGCTGTCACGGCGAATACCAGCACGACGCCCTGCTCCGTGCGGGGCTCGATGCGCACGCCCGCCAGCGCTTTGTTCGGGCGCGGGTTCTCCCACGCCCAGACCCAGTTGGTCCAAGGCGTCAGATCAACCTGCGCCACGCGCGTCTGGGTCGTGCCCCACACGAAATGCTGCCCGGGATCGAACGGGATTTCCTGCACGGGCTGCCGGCTGAGCGGATACAACGTGTAGGGCTTCGTGTGCGCGACGCATGCGAAGCTCGATTCGCCCCAAGGCCGCTGGAACAGGTTGATCTCGTACCGGCGGCGGACGGCATGGCGCACCTCTTCGCCGTCCGCGTAGAGAAACACATAGTCGGCCACCGGCTCGCCCAGCAGGCCGTAGCCTTTCGCGGGCGCGTAGAGCCCGTCATCCTGCTGCGGCAGCACCACCGCGTCCGTCGTGTGCAGGAACACCAGCCACGGCGCGCGCACCGGCGCGAATCGCAGCGTAACCGGACCCGTCGCGGCATGGGCAATACGCCTGCCGACATGAAACGGGATGCCCCAGCACACGCACGCGCCCGACGGCGCGTGCGGGAGCGCGTCGCGCAGCGCCTCCGACAGGCCGCGCCCGGGCAGACGCGCGATGGCCGCGCCGCCCGTAAACCGCAGTGGCGCGAACAGCGGCGAGGCCGGTCCGTCATTTAGTTCCGGCATATGGCGCCCTTTCCTGATGCTCGCTTCGCGCTATGCTACTCGAAACGCCTTGTCAGTTCCCAAAACCACCCCGGGCAGATTCCCGCATCCGCGGAGACAGGCGGAAGCATCCCCCACGCGGCGCGCGTTGCATCGCACGAACCGATGCGGGACAATGGCGGAACGTACGATCGCGGCACAGGCGGGAAGGAACGATTTCATGAACAAGAACACGGGGAACCGGAAGCGTCGGATGGATCGGCGCATGTTCCTGGCTTCGGGTGCGGCATTGCTGGCGGCGGGCGCGATCGCGGGGCAGACGCTGGAGGACCTCGTGCTCCCGGCCTGGTCGCCGCGCGGGGACAGGAAGGTCCGCATCGGCGTGGTGGGCGGGCGCTTCGGCCTGTCGTTTCACTGGCACGAACACCCGAATTGCATCGTGGAAGCGGTCAGCGACCTGATTCCCGAGCGGCGCGCGCAGCTTCAAGGGCGCTATGCGTGCGATAAGGCGCACGAGTCGCTCGAAAAGCTGGTGCTCGACCCGAACATCGACGCCGTGGCCCTGTTTACGCCCGCGCCAGACCACGCGCGGCACGTCATACTGTGCTTGGAGCATGGAAAACACGTGGTCAGCGCGTGTCCCGCGTGCATGACGCTCGAAGAAGCCGAGATGATGAAGGAAGTCCAGGAACGGACCGGCCTCAGGTACATGACGGCCGAAACGAGCTACTACCGCTGGGAAACGGTCACCGCTCGGCGGCTTTTCGCGCGGGGCGCATTCGGCGAAATGGTCTACTGCGAGGGCGAGTATTACCACCCGGGCATCGGCCACGACCAGGATGCGCTGTCGCGGCAGGATGGCGCGAAGACCTGGCGTTACGGGCTGCCGCCAATGCTGTACCCGACGCATTCGACGGCGTTCCTGATCGGCGTGACGGGCGAACACCTGACGAAGGTTTCGTGCGTGGGCCTACGCGAGACGGAAGACCCGGCATTCCGGGACAACGCATACGGCAACCCATTCACGAACGGCACGGCCCTGTTTCTTACGGACAAGGGCCACCCGTTCCGTTGCAGTGTGGCGTGGAACATCTACGCGCACGGCGAGCGCGCACAATGGTTCGGCGACAAGGCGGCGCTATACATGGAAGGGCCGGCGGGCCAGCCGTTTCTCGCGAGATACGACGACGGCACAAGCGCCGCCGTCATTCCTGACTACTGGCGCGAAGTGCCCGAGGCCATGCGCTACGACAAGGGGCACGGCGCATCACATCCCTTTATCACGTGCGAATTCATCGACGCATTGGTGGAGAACCGCGAACCGGCCCTCAGCCTCCGCGAGGCGCTCGCTTTCTGCGTGCCCGGCATCGTCGCGCACCAATCCGCATTCCAGAACGGAGAACAATTGCCCATTCCGGACTTCGGGCGCGCCTAGCCGCATCCGTCCGGTCGGGCCAGAAACAGAAAGCACTCAGGCGGCCGCGCGGCCTGTCAGACCGCCGCTTCCTCTGTAACGCAGGCTCTCATCCTCTTTTCTTAATCCCCCGTCTTTCGGGGCGAAATCCCGCGCGCGCCATGTAACGATTCCGAGTCCGCCCGGCAGTGCGTCCGGCGTGATCGATAATGCACTCACGCAACGCGCGACATGTGCGGCGCTGCAAGTGGAGCCCAGGAACGGCTGAGGAGGCGCGACTATGAGACACAGACATGGGAAGGCAGTGCGTAGAGGAAGCGGACTTCCCCAAGGCTCGAATGTGCCCGGACGCAGGGCGCCCGCTTCCGTGCCGCCCCGGCGCGGCGCGGTTCCAACAATGGCTGCGGCGGAAAACACCGGGGCGGATGCCAAACCGTCGCGCGAGCGCGCGGGAAAGGCCTTGACGTCTGTCACGGCCGGCCGCGACGCGCACACCCCCGAAATGTTGCGCTCGTACCACTTCTTTCGGCGCATCGTGCTGTTTTCCCGGCTCTATTCCGCAAATCCGGGCGGCGATATTTTCCGGCGCGCGCGCCCCGAGGTGTAACGCTCACACGCCAGCCCGGCACCGTGAGTTTTCTGGTGTAAGCTGGCGCTTGCGCCGATGTGAAAGCGGCCGCCGCGGCAGAGCGACTACGAATTGAATCCGCAGAAAGGATAGGGACTCATGGCGCAGCTCCTCAGACATATGTACGACAGCGACGGCAAACCAGGCTGGACGGTCTTTCCACTGGAAGGCATGACAACGGCGCGACTTTGCTGCTGCAACGGAAAGTTGAATGTCGAGGCCGTGGACGCCGCGGGCGCGCAACCCGGGTCAATCACGCTCGTGCAATGCCAGCACGGCGGACACGATGTCTGGGCGCTGCTCGCCGACACGCATGCGGTGCGCGTTAATGGCGATGCCTT
>JAGMZX010000015.1:35149-61129 GCA_018005585.1 Candidatus Hydrogenedentota bacterium
TCGAGGCCGTGGACGCCGCGGGCGCGCAACCCGGGTCAATCACGCTCGTGCAATGCCAGCACGGCGGACACGATGTCTGGGCGCTGCTCGCCGACACGCATGCGGTGCGCGTTAATGGCGATGCCTTATTGCTGGGCATCCACCTGCTGGGAGACCGCGACGAAATCCGGCTGCCGGGAGGCGAGCGCGTCTTTTACTCGACGGAGCGCGCGGCGCGGCTCGAGACCATGCCCGACCTCGGGCGTCTCATCGAGTGTCCGTGCTGCCTGACCGAGATCCGGCCGGGCGACCCGGCGGCACGCTGCCCGCACTGCGGTCTCTGGTATCACCAGATGCCCGAGGACACCGAACGCCCGTTGCCGTGCTACGAGACCGCGCCCAACTGCAAGTCGTGCCGGCAGCCGCTACCCGCGCTGGACGGCAATTACGCGTGGACCCCGGAGGAACTTTACCGTGGCTGAGCATTTGAACATCGGCCCGAATGCGCCGCTCGGCGTGGCCGGTTGCGGCAACACCGGCTCGGCTTTCGTTTCCTTGATTCCCGGCCTGCCGGGAACCGGGCATGTGTATATCGCGGACTTCGACGCATACGAGCAAAAGAACCTCGTATCGCAGCGGATGCTGCCGGAGGACGTCGGGCAGCCGAAGGCCATAACGCAGGCCCGTTGGCTCGCGAAATTCGCAAAGCGCCAAGTGACGGCGTTTGTCGGGCGCTTCGAGGATTTGCCCTGGGGCCTGATGCGCGGCGGGATACTCGTCTCCTGCGTGGATTCGCGGGGCGCGCGCCTCAACTTGAACCGGATGGCGTGGCGCCTGGGCATCCCGCTCGTGGACGTAGCCGTGGACGGCCCGGATTTGCTGGCCCGGGTAAACGTTTACGTGCCCGGCGACGGCGCGCCATGCGCCGAGTGTGCGTGGTATGACGCACATTACAGGTCTTTACTAGTTGAATATCATTGTGATGGAACGGCCGCAATAGCGGCCACGAATTCGCCTTCCGCACTCGGCAGTCTGGCGGCGGCCCTTCAGGCGATCGAGGTGGGCAAACTGTTAGGGGACCGCTTGGAGGAGTCCGCCGCCAACCGCCAGGTTTTGGTCGATGCGCGCCGCCATGACTGCACGGTTACGCGCTTCACGCGCAATCCGGAGTGCCGCTTCGACCACCAGCACTGGGACATCCGGCCGCTCGATGCGGACCCCGCGGCCCTTACGTTGGAGGATGTATTCGCCTGTGCGGCCATCGGTGGCCCGGTTTCCGCGCAGACGGCCCTGACGATGGAGCCACAGCGGTTCACGCGCGGCATGACGTGTACCAACGGTTGCGGACGCGCGGATGCCCCGTTGCAGTTGGTGAGCCGGCTCAGCGCGCGCGAAACGACGTGCCCGGGCTGCGGCAAACGCCGCGTCGCCGCCGGCTTTGACCGTGAAACCGCGCTGCCCCTTGCGGCGCTCAGCGCCGCGGAGAAGCGCAGTACGCTGGCGCAGCTCGGCTTGCGTCCGGGCGACGTCTTTACCCTTGAGGCGCCCGATTCCGAAGCGGTGCATCTGCAATTGACGTGTGGCGACTTCTTGCCGAACACAGGAGAACGGACCCGTGAGTGAATATCAAATTCGCGCGTTCCTCGAACACAATGCCCTTGAGATCAAGAACCTGGCCGAACAGAGCGACATCCTCCAGGTCGTCATGATGTCCGGCGCCCCCCCCAACAAATACATCTTGCGTTTTCACGCGCCGGGCCTCGTGCGCGATCCCGCCACGGGTGAAATCGCGACGGCGCCGTTTTGCGACGTAGGCATCTGGTTCCCGGACGATTACCTGACCCGGTGCATGCCGTTCGAAGTCGTCACGTGGTTGCATCCGGCCCATGCCTGGAATCCGCACGTCATGGCCCCGTTTGTCTGCCTGGGCCATCTGAACGAGGGCACGCGGCTGATCGATATCGCATACCAAGCCTATGAGGTTTGGACATGTCAAAACGTGAATTGGAAGGACCCGCTGAATCGGCAGGCCGCGGACTGGGGCCGGTGCACGCCTGAGCGGTTTCCTATCGACAGCCGGCCGCTCAAGCGCCGGCACATTCCCGTGCAACTCGAAGAGAAGGAGGCGTCATAGATGATGAGTACCTATCTCTCCACATCCTCCTATGCCTGGGCCGATCCCGTGTGCAAGGCGCTGCAAATGGCCGGTGCGGCGCTCGAACCGGCCGAGCGGGACCAGTGGGTGTTTTCCACCAGCAACGGCGTGGTGGTGGGCGGTACGGCGCGCCTGCGCGAGGAATGGTTCCTGATGCAGGCAGCGTGCCCGGAACCCATCCGGAAGGCCCTCGAAGCAAACCCGGATGGCGCATGGGCCCTCCTGGCGCGCAACGCCGCGCTGCGCGGGGGCGTCCGCTACGGCATGAACGGCAGCGGGCAACCCATGCTGCTGGCGGAACTGCCGCTGGGGCGCGGTCTCGACCTCCAGGGATTGATAAGCCGGGCGCTCGAGGGCGTGCGCCAGGCGTGGCACGAGCCGCCGGACCTGACGCCAACAGACCCGCCGGAGGCGGACCCGGCGCCGGCGCCGGATTGGGCGGCGCTGTGCGCGGAGGCCGGCTGGGCCTGCGCGCCGCGCGGCACCGGCGACGTGGCGATAGACGTCGGATACGGCCACGGCGCTGGGCGCGTGCTCCTGACGAAGCCGCCGCACCTGCGCGCGCGCCTGACATTCGGCGGCCCGAAAACCGCCGAACAGGCCAGCCAGACCGCGATGGGGCGTTTGTTGATGCAGGCGTCGGGGCTCATCCGTCTCGTGCGCCCAGTAACCACCGCAGACGGGTTGCCCGCGTTCGAGTACCGCTGGGACACCGCGCCGGAACCGTTTCTGCTTGGCCACGTGCTTGAGGCGCTCAGCGTGGCGGCTCAGCTTTGCGGCGGCCCCCTGCGCGCGCTGGCCGACGCGCGCGCTGCAGCCGCCTATCTGCTACATCGAGGGTGTTCCTCGTTGAGCATACGGTCGCAACCGGCCAACTTGGCCTGAAAGGAGGTGGACATCGTGGCAACTGATACCGTGAGTGTCCGCATCAGTGACATGACCAGACAGCGGAGCTTCATTGGTCAAATCCCGCGGCAGGCGTCCTGGGGGGAATCCCTGCGCGGGATCCTCGACCAGCTCGGCCTGAACCTGCCCGCAAATCCCGACGCCGGCGAAGACGTCGTGTGGACAGGACGTCTGGAACGCGAGGGCCGGCATCTTCATGCTAGTGAGCTAGTTGGGGATGCTCTACATGAAGGTGACGAAGTCACCATCCAAAGGGACATCCAGGCCGGCTGACGCCGGCCTGGAAGGGCCCTCGGACGAGAAGAGGACGGGTCATGGTCACAAGCGAGTACAGGTTCACCTTGGAGCTGTACACGGACGACGGCGCCGGCCTCGGGACGGCGGCGATAGAACCGGACTGGGGGGCCGCGTATGAGTGGGCCCGGTTCGATGCGCTGCGCCGGGGCCGGCTCACGCCGGAGACTTTCCACGGCGACGGCGTGGTGCAGCCCGTGTGGGACGAGAAGATCGGCCAACCGCACGTCAGCGGCATGCAGGTGCTGCTCGAGAACGTCGCGGAGGGGGACAAGGCGGTAGCGGGAGCGGCGGAAATACTGCCCATCACGTATTTCCGGCCGCTGGCCGAGGCCGCTTCAGGCCAGCTTGTAAAGAAGGGTCTTCTTCAGGAGGGCGATACGTTTCACTACCGGGTGTCCGCGCGACAAAAGAACGGAGAGGATGCGGCGGGAAACCGCCGCATCCTGCTCCGGGAAGCCGGCGCGCCGCTGGCGGTCCACGCCGGCAGCCTCGCCGCGTACTTGACTCGGGCTACCGTGTCCGGGCCGGATGCGGCGGATGACATTCCCGTATTCTTCCCGACCGCGGTGCTCGACCGGATCGGCGCCCTGGTGCGCGCCGCGGGCCCGTGCGAGACCGGCGGCATGCTTCTTGGCCGCCTCTGCCGCGACGAAGCCGCCAGCGAATTGTTCGCGGAAGTAACGGCGCAGTTGCCCGCCCTGCACACGGAGGCGGACAGCGCGTCGCTCACGTTCACGGGCGAAACCTGGTCCGCGGCGCGGGACGCCATCCGGCTCCGCGGCGACACCGAAATATTACTCGGCTGGTATCATAGTCATCCTGCTAAGGAGTGGTGTAAGGACTGCCCGCCGGAGAAGCGGCGCGTCTGCTCTCTCGAATGCTTTTTCAGCGCGGCCGACCGTCAGGTGCACCAAACCCTGTTCCCCCACTGCTACAGCATCGCACTCGTGGCAACGGACGGGCAAAGGGGCCTGCGGTACGACCTTTACGGCTGGCGCCGCACGCAGATTGTGCAGCGGGGTTATCACACGCTTGCGAATTCGCATGGCGCGGCGGCTATGCCCGCGCCTCAGGAGGAATAACACGTATGGCCACTTCAGATAACGCAATTCTCGGAATGATCGGGAACGTCGGCGAAGGGGCGCCCGGCATGGACGAGAAACTCATGCTGATGAATCAGTTCCGTGCGCTGGCGCCGCGCAAGGCGGAAATGCTCGACCGTTACATGCTGGACCGGCTCCACAACTTGGGCGGGACCGTGACGGAGCTGCATGCCACGCTCGGAGAGTTGACGGGGAGCCTCGACGAACTGAAGCGCGAAGCCCTCGCGCCGCCGTGGCACCCCGCCGTCTTTCTGGGGCACGTGGACACCTGCGAGGGCGTCCGTGCCGTCGTCGGATGCGGTTCGTCCCGGCGGGTCGTGGCGGTTGCCCAGCACGTCGATCTGACTCCGCGGGACGTCGGTAAGGAAGTCTTTCTCGGCCATGAAATGAACGTGGTGCTGGATGTCTCCCCGCTGGGTTTGCCCCCGGTCGGCGAGCTCGCGTTCTTCGCGCGCGCCATCGATGACGCGCGCCTTGTCGCGCGCTATCGCGACGAGGAAGTTGTCCTGCGGCGCGCCGGCTCGCTGCTCGATGAGGCGCTGGAACCGGGCGATTCCCTGCGCTGGGACAGCAAGAACTGGCTGGCCTACGAGCGGCTCGAGCGCAAGGAACACCAGAGCCTCTTCCTGAAGGAGGCGCCGGCGGTCGAGCGGCATCAGATCGGCGGAATGAACGCCATTCTCGACAGGATCCGCTTCCTGATACTGGGCCGCTACGAGAAGCCCTCGGTTGCAGCCAAGTACGGCGTGGAAACGGGCGATTCGCTGCTGTTTTGGGGCCCCCCGGGCTGCGGCAAGACGACCACTGCGCGTTTCGTGGCCAGTGAGTGCACCCGCACGCTTGGGCGCCCGTTCAAGTTCGCGCACATTCAGCCCAGCGACTATCTGAGCAAGTATGTCGGCGAGACCGAGCAGAACATCCGTCGCCTCATTGACATGTTGCGGCGCGAGAAAGACTGGGTCGTGTTCTTCGACGACTGCGAGAGCATGGGACGCATCCGGGGCGACAGCTTCAACAAATGGCGCGACGATGTCACGGACTGCTGGCTGAAAGGGTTCGACGGATTCGACGGGCCGTTGCCGGGCTTCTTCATCTTCGCGACCAACCGCAAGGACATGCTCGATTCCGCGATGCTGCAGCGGATGTCGACCGGCGGTCAGATCTTCATGCCGCCGCCGGACATGGAAGCCGGCCGCGCCATATTCGGCGTGCACATGCCCGAATCCTGCCCCTACGCCGCGAATGGGCAGGGGCAGACCGCGGCGCGCGAAGACGTGATCGACCTCGCTGTCTCAAGGATGTACAGTCCGAACGGAGACAACGCCATCTGCAAGGCGCGTTTTGCCGACGGCCGCACCCGCACCATTCATGCGCGCGAGCTCTCGAGCGGCCGCGTCTTCGCGCAGATTTGCCGCTCCGCGCGCCACAGCGCATGCCGCCGCGAAATGGAGACCGATGCGACCGGGATTACCGCCGAGGACATCGAGAACGCCGTGGCCGAAGCACTGGATCAACTGCGCACGACGGTCACCGCGCACAACATCCGGTCGTACGTGCCCGACCTGCCGCAGGACGTCCAGATCGTAAGCGTCGAGCCGGTCGTGCCGCGCGTGGTGCGACCCCGGCAGTACCTGAACGTCGCATGACCAAAACGGAGAGGAATACCCGTATGAGAGAAAAGAAGGTCCCCGGGGATCGCGCAGCCAGGCAAGTGCAGCGGGTGGTCAAGCTGGCCGGCGGCGACATTGAGCTCGGCAACTTTATTCAGGGGCTTCATCGGCCTCAAGGGTCCGGGCCCGAGGCGGCCCATGCGCTGCTGCGCGAAATCAAGGGCCTGCCCAGGACCGCCGGACGTAATGCCTGTCAGTGCCCCGCGTGCCGCGCCGCGCGCCAGTCGCGCACCGGGGAGCCGGCAACCGTCAGTTCGAGCGGCTACCGGACCGGCTACAACTACTCCGGTTACGGGTATGGCGACTATGGCGATTACGGAGGCGACCCCGGCGGCGGCTACTATTCGAGCGCGAGCGTGCCGGCGTTCGACCCGCAGGACTGGGGCCGCCGCTTCCTGCTGGAGAACGGGGGTTGCTGTTATATTGACCTGGGACACCTAGAAATCTGCCTGCCCGAAGTGCGCAGTGCGCACGATTGGGTTGCCGCGTGGCACGCCATGTTGCGCATCGCGCGCCATGCGATGCACGCCGCCAACGCCAAGCTGCCCGAGGGCCAGCGCATTGTCGTGCTCGCGAACAACAGCGACGGCCGGGGCAACTCCTTCGGAAGCCACACCAACGTGCTGCTCACCGAGGACGCCTGGGAGGGCATCTTCCACCGGAAGCTGTATCCCATGCTCTATCTCGCCGCCTATCAGGTATCCAGCATCGTTTTCACCGGGCAGGGCAAGGCCGGCAGCGAGAACGGCGCGCCGCCCGTACCCTACCAGCTCAGTCAGAGAATGGACTTCATGGAGACACTGACAGGCATCGCCACCACGGTCCAGCGGCCGCTGGTGAACTCCCGTGACGAGGCCCTGTGCGGCTCGTGGACCTACCGGAGCGAGGGACCCCAGGCGCCGCGTTACAGGCGTCTGCATTGCATCTTCTACGACAGCAACCTGGCGCACGTGGCCTGCCTGCTCAAGATCGGCGTGCTGCAAATCGTCCTCTCGCTGCTGGAAGCCGGCAAGGCCAAAGGCCGTCTGATGCTGGACGACCCGGTCGAAGCCGGCCTCGTGTACAGTCATGACCCATCTTTGCGCGCCCGGGCCCGGCTGGCTGATGGCCGGCTCGTCTCGGCGCTCGAGCTCCAGCGCTTGTTCCTGGAAGAGGCGGAACCGTTTGTCGTCTCGGGCGAGTGTGAGGAAACCGTGGCGCGGTCGCGCGAGATCTTTGAGCTCTGGCAAGACACCCTGGAGCGGCTGGAACGCCGCGACTGGGACGTGCTCTCGGGGCGGCTCGACTGGGTGCTGAAACGCGAGATCCTGCAGGCGGCGCTGGACCGCAACCGCGAACTGGATTGGGATTCGCCCGAACTGCGGTACCTCGATCAGGTGTATGCGAGCCTCGACGAAGACGAGGGCCTGTATTTCGCCTACGAGCAGGACGGTTCCTTCCTCGACCGCGTGGTGAGCGAGGAAGCGATCGCGCGGTTCACGACCGAGCCGCCCGAGGATACGCGCGCGTGGACGCGCGCGATGCTGCTGCGGACGCTGGATGCCGACGATATCGACTCGTGCGACTGGGACCGCATGGTGGCGTGGGGGCGCGTGGGAAAATCGGGCATTTCCCGGCAGACCATTCACCTTCCCAATCCGCTCCAGTTTACACGGGCGCAGATGGAGCCGTTATTCGCGACCGGCGACGCCCAAACGATTCTCGAGGCGCTCGCCGCACCCCCACAGACTGCTGCAAGGACTTACCCTTCCGCATCGACTTATCAAACGGATCGGGAGGATGAGGAGCCGTCGTGGCCGATTGTGGTCATCCCGACTGAACCGGCCGCAGCGGCACGGGAACCAACCCCGCGAGTTTCCTCGCGGAACACGGACGAAGGAGAACAAAGTCAAGATGATGCAGTTCATTGAAAGACAACGAAACCGCCCTGGCGGCGATGGCGGCGATGGCGGCGACGCTGAAGGCGGCGGCGGCAGGCTGGAATCCATCGCGCGGCGCGCCGACCGCATTGCGGCGCGCGGTGCGGAACTGGCCAACCGCAGCCTTTCCGGGAATCACCAGGCCTTCCTGGCTGCGAACCTGCAGCGCGGAGCCCAGTGAATATGTCCGGACAGCCGCCAAGATCCGACCTTGAAATCCTGCTCGGCTGCGGTCTCCGCTGGCGAGAGCGCCGGCAACGCGCGTTGTTGCGCCGCTTGCTGGACGAGACGGACAATACCGCGCCGCGCCGGCCCGATGAGCCGCAGGAAAACCCGGCGCCGTCCGGTGCGCCTCAGGCGCCGGGCGGCGCGGATGCCACGCGGCGAGACGTCAGCCCGAGCGCCGAACCCGCGGGCTTCGCGCGCGTACACACCGTGGATGAGTTCCTGGCCGTGTTAAACCGCGGGATTCGCCTCGCTCGCAGCGCCATTGGAGACCAGCACGATGAATGACCGCGGCGATAGCGCCACTGCGCATTCGGGCGCGCGCCGGGCCCCCCGGCAGATTGTCCCGCCCGCGGACAGGGCGCTCTATGAATTGCTGGAAGAGGAACGAAACCGCCTCCTTCGATGGGGATACTACACGGCCTCGGCCCCGTCCGTATACGGGGATATCGGCCATCTCGAAGCTTGTCTGGATGCAAGCCCGGATATATTCCGGTTTCGTGACGCCCCGGTCCCAACCTGTGAAGAAACCGACAACACCCGCGTGCTTCCTGAAACGAGGTCCGAGGAACGGTCCGGCGCGCCCGTTGGAGCGGCCGAGCGTCCCGCTGCGCGTGGAATGAGGCGGCGGCGCGCAGGGCGGCGGGATGCGCGCACGGAGGTCCGCGCCAACCCGGCACCTTGAACCGGGACGGGCGCCGCTGCAAAAAGGAGGAGCAGCACCATGGCAGAATCTGTAATGGGCGTGGAAACCGAGTACATGTTCTCGGCCTTTTATCATGGCGGCATGCGCGTTGAACAGAGCGACGCGATGGGCATGCTCTTCCATACGGCGGAACGCGTCCTGCGTCATCTGCCCGGCGCCGGCGTAGGCGGCCTGTTTCTCGAGAACGCCAGCCGCTTCTACATTGACTGCGGCGGCCACCCTGAAATTGCTGGACCGGAGGTGACCACCCCTTGGGACGTGGTGCGCTTCCAGCTCGGCGCGGACTGCATCATGCTGCGGTTGGCCGAAAACCTGGTCCGCGAGAACCCCACGATTCAAGCGGCTAACGTGTACCGCAACAACATCGGGTACGACCCGAGCGTTTCTCAGGCGACATGGGGCTGTCACGAGTCCTACATGCACTCTTTCAATCCCGACGACCTGCCCAAGGAACTCGTGTCCCACCTCGCGTCCCGCGTCATCTTCACGGGCGGAGGCGGATTCAACAACCTCTCCGTGGGCGCCGAATTCTTCCTCTCCCCGCGCGTGCCCCATCTCTGCCACGTCATCTCGTTCCATTCCACCAATTCCCGGGGCATCTACCACACGAAAGATGAGCCGCTCGCCCGGTCCGGACACCGCCTGCACCTGTACTGCGGCGAGAGCCTGCACTCGCAGGAAGCCGCCGTACTGCGCCACGGGACTACCGCCCTTGTCCTCGCCATGACCTCGGCCGGCCGGCGGCCCGCCGAGGGGATCCGCCTGCGCGCACCGCTCGAGGCCATGCGCACCTTCGCCGCAGACCCGTCTTGCACAGCTCTCGTGGAAACCGAGAACGGGCGTCTGGTACGCGCGCTCGACGTCCAGCGCCATTACCTGGAGCAGGCCGAGATGGCCGTCGGTGAGCCGTTCATGCCGTCGTGGGCGGGGCATATCTGCGAAATGTGGCGGAACATCCTCGACCAGATCGAACAAGGAGGCCCGGAGGCCATCGCCGCAAAGGTCGACTGGGCGATGAAATACGCCATTTATGCCAGCCTCTTGAAAATGGAGGGATGGACTTGGGACACACTCCGGGCCTGGTCAAAGATCGCGCAACAGCTCGGGGGCGCGCTCCAGCACATACCGCCCGACCAGCCCACGAGCGCCGGCGTGCAACGGTTGCTCGCCACGGACAGTCAGGCAGCGGCCCGTATCAGGCGCCTGACCCCCTCCCTGCACCGTCAAGGGCTGGACTGGGATGGGCTGGGGCAGTTCCTGAACCTGCGCTTGAAGTTCTTCGAGGTGGATACCCGTTTCGGCCAGCTTGGCGAAGACGGCCTCTTCTCTTCGATGGACCGCGACGGAATTCTCGACCACCGCATGCCCGAAATCAGCCACATTGAAGCCGCGGCAACGGAGCCGCCCGAGACCACGCGCGCCGCACTGCGCGGCAAATGGATTAAGGAACTGGTCACGGTCGGCAATTCCAGCGCCGATTGGACCGGTGTGTATAACGGCAGCACGCAAAAATGGCTGGACCTGTCGGACCCGCTCTGCACCAGCGAAACGTGGAAGACCAACGACGACCGGCTGGGCTTCATGGCCGCCCAACTCGGCATACCGCCCGTCCCTGAGAGCTTCCGGCGGCGCGAGGAGCGCCAGCCCGCCCCCGACGAGACGCTGGGCCGGTTCCACATCGGGGACCGCGTCGTCCTTGGCCGTCACGAACCGGTAGGCGGCAGCGAGAATTGGAATTCGGACATGGAGCAGTATGTCGGGCGCACCGCCACCGTGCTGCGGATAGTGGGCCTCGACTCGTCCGGATGCGAAGTGGTGCGCGTCGACATCGACCAGGGCCGTTACGTCTGGCGCGCGCGCAACCTGACGCATGCGCATGAAGACGTGGCCTGAGAAGGAGTTTCCCATGCAATCGCTCACCCGCCGTCTCGCAAGATGCTTGAAGCAACTACAGGTCTCCGTCGACCATACGGAGCAGGACGACACCCTGCTGCGGCATGTGCCCGCGCACGAAGGCCATTTCTCAAAGGCCTCGACCAACGTGCTCCTGAAACACGTGCCTGACCGGGCGGCCACGCTCGTGCTCGTCGACGTGGACATCGAGTATACGGGCGAGAACGCTGAGATCGCGCGGCTGTTTGCGAGCGGATGGCATTCCGCCGGCTGGAAAGCGCTGTTTCTTGAACCCGACGCGCCACGCTCCCGCGACAACGCGATCAAGCGGATCCTGAACCTGCTCGGGGCGGAGGGTCAGGACCCCGTGCTCGACGCGCCCGCGCCGCCTGCCGCCGCGCGCGATGCCGCGAAGGCGGGCCTCGTGGCGGGTATTTCCGACAACCTCACGCAGCAGGGCCGGGCTGGGAACGGCCGGCCCTGCCTTGGACGCGACGAGGTCGTGATCGAAGTGGCGTCCTGCATGCGGCGATGGGGCGAGGCGCGCCTCGCGCTGGTCGTGGGCGAATCCGGCACTGGCAAGACAGCCCTGTTGCACGGCGTAGCCGCCGTGCTGGCGGCGCGTGCGCCCGAAACGGAATTGTTCGTGCTGAACCTCGAACGGCTGTTCTCGGGCGCCGCATACGAAAGCGAGCGGGAAAACCTGCTCAGCGCCCTCTTTCAGGACATGCAGGAGCATCCGCAAAGAATACTCGCTCTGGAACACGCGGAACTCGCCGTGTGCGACATGCGCTACGGGCCGCTGCTCCTCGCGAACGCGCTCGACCGGGGCATTGCGCTGGCCGGCCTCATTCTGCCGCGCTATCAGCGCTTCTTCCTCGATGCGCCTCTCCGGCGGCGCGTACACGTCATCACGCTGGACGAGCCGCCCTATGAGACGGCTGTGGCCATGGCCGCCGCGCATGCGCCGGCCATCGCCGCGCACCACGGCGTGACCATCGATAGCCATCTCGCGCACGCCGCCACGGCGGCCGCCGAACCGCTGCCCGGGGCTTTGCCCGGCAAGGCCATCACACTCCTGGACGCCGCCGCCGCCCGCGCCGCTGTCAAGGGCGTCGCCGTCGTGGGACTTGAAGATATCTACTTTGCGGCCCGGCGCGCGCAGGCGTGCGAACCCGCGCAGGACGAGGAGTCATGAGGGGAAACATGACCGGAGCAGCAACAAAATACGGGCTCTCCGTCCCGCGTGACGTTCGCAACCTCCCGCGCGCCGGGTCCGGCAACCCCCGCCTCTGTGAGTCCCCTGCTTCCGTGCAAGTCTCTTCTCCGTCTCGCACGGCGACAGGCTGCACGGAAGTCGTGGCTTCTGGAAGAGCCGTCTTACCCATGATGGAACAGCACGGATAAGACGTCCCTCCCGCACGGGCATCCTCTTCTTCCCCAGGTTCCCGGTGTGCTCCGTGGCGTGTGCTTATTCCATGCCCGGGCAGAAACCGTCTTCGGTGCCTGTGCCGGGACAATAGTAATAGCCGCCGGAATTGTAGAACTGGATCAGGCGCAACAGTTCGGTTAGCGTGATGGTCCAGCTCGGGCCTTCCGCGTAATCCGACGAATGGGGCGCGCAACCGTGATTTGCGCCCGCACCGGGCACGTAGCCGTCTTCGGTGTCACCGGGATTGTCCGCGCAGTGCAACCCGCCGGAGTTATAGAACTGAATCACGCGCAGAAGCTCCGTAAGTTCAATCTGTCCGTCACCGTTTTGATCCGCACTGTGCTGTGCAGGCGGCTCGCCTTCGCCTTCCCCTTCGCCTTCCCCTTCCCCTTCGCCTTCCCCTTCGCCTTCCCCTTCGCCTTCCCCTTCGCCTTCCCCTTCCCCTTCGCCTTCCCCTTCGCCCTCGCCTTCCCCTGGAATGCCGCCGAACTCGTAGGCGCCCATATCGACAATCGGGGGCGTGCCCAAACCTGTGTCCGGCGTTGCGGGGTCATCGGCAAAGCGGAGGTTGCCGCCGAGGTCGACAACGATGTAACCGGGAAACACGCTGTTTTCGCCCGCGTCGATACCCGGCGAGCCCGCGCTGAGACTCCAGTCGTCGTCCGCGGTGCCAGGGGTATCGTCCGGCCCGTCGGGATCGACAAAGAGCGGGTCCGCGCCGGTGCAGCCCGGGAAGTTGTCCGGGTCCGGCGGGTCTTCGCCTGGTTCCGGCGTGAACAGGTCCTGCACGCAGCTGTATCGGAAGACTGCGTTGCCGTCGATCTGATGTTCGAGCGGCGTGGCCTCCATTTCCGATGCGGTGTTGCCCCACAGGATGGACGAGAGCACGTGCGGAATGCCAGACGAGACCTGGATGATGCCGCCCCCGGTGTAGGCGTCGTTGCCGAAAATGGTACAGCCGACCAGCTTGGTTGTCCCCCCGTAGCACGCAATCGCGCCGCCGAAACCGCCAACGTCGACCGTCTCGCCGCTGTCGCGGAAGGCCGTGTTTCGGGCAAAGACGCAATTGGAGACTTCCATGTCGCGCGCGTTCCACAACGCACCCCCGATGTGCGCACTGTTGCCGAGGAATATGCAATTGGCGATGCGGCTGCCAACGCCAAGATTGACGATGGCGCCGCCGTTCGCCGCGAGGCTGCCCGAGGTGAAGCGCCAGCGCGCGGTGTTGCCTTCGAACAGGCAGCGGGACACGTCGAGCGCGCAATTGAAATCGGCCCAGATAGCGCCCGCATCGCCCGGGCCTGCCGCGGTCGTGGCGGTGTTGTTCCGGAGATAGCAGCCCGACAACGAAACGGTCACGACTGTGCTGCTCTGGAGATAGACTGCGCCGCCGCGTCCGTCTTCCGCCAGGTTATCGCGGAAGGTGCAGTTGATCAGGCTGGGCGCACCATCTATCGAGACCAGCCCCCCGCCTGAATGCGCGAGATTCTCCCGGAAGACACAATTAACAATAGTCGGATGGGCCCCGTTGACATACATGCCGGCTCCCGCGCTGTTGTAGCCGCTCGATTCCCACGACCAGCCCCGCATGACCGTGAACCCGTCCAGCACCGCCGTCTCATCGACATCGACCGCCGTCACGACGTGATAGCTGTTGTCGCCCATGTCCGCCCAGGGACCCAGCACCAGGTCGCCGTCGTCGTTGTTAAGGTCGCCGTTCAACATCGAGAGGCGCGTGGCAGGATCGCGTTCCTCGCGGGTGGTCTCTCCGCCGGCGAAGCCACCGTACAGCCGCCTGCCAGACTGCAGCGCGAAGGAAGCCGTGCGGTCGCCTCCAGGGGGCGCCGGCCGGTAGATGCCTTGGGCCACCCAGATTTCATCGCTCGAATCTGCGAGGGCGTCCTGCAAATCTCTGTACGCGTTCACCCACGAATCGCCGGTTTCGCCCCCCGGCGCATAGGCGTCCACGTAGACCACCGTCTGGGCAGAAGCGGGCAGCACCGCCAGGCCCCCGCTCAAAACCAAGGACATAACCCAAATCAAGCGTGCCGCAGACCTGTTCATAGCACACCCTTTCATCCCGCCACGCCGACCGCCGCGGATTTGCTCACATCCTGTGCGGGCAGTATAACACCCTATGCGGCTCTTTGTGACTTCCAACGACGGCGCACCCCGCGCCGCGTCTATTCCCACTCGATAGTGCCCGGCGGCTTCGAGGTGATGTCGTAAAGGACTCGGTTGATGTGCTTGACCTCATTGCAGATGCGGTTGGCGACGCGCTGCAGCAACTCCGGCGGGAAGCGGAACCAGTCGGCGGTCATTGCGTCCTCCGAGGTCACCGCGCGCAAGGTACAGACCTCCTCGTAGGTGCGTTCGTCGCCCTGCACGCCCACGCTGCGCACCGGCAGGAGACAAACCAGCGCCTGCCAAATCTCGCCGTACAGGCCCGCTTTCTTGATTTCACCAATGAAAATCGCGTCCGCCGCGCGCAGCGCGTCCAGCCGCTCCCGCGTGACCGCGCCGATGCAGCGCACACCCAGGCCCGGCCCGGGGAAGGGATGCCGGCCCACGATTTCCTCGGGCAGGCCCAGTTCCCGGCCGAGCGCGCGCACTTCATCCTTGAACAGTTCCCGCAGCGGCTCCAGCAACTCCAGATGCATCTTCTCGGGCAGCCCGCCCACGTTGTGATGACTCTTGATCGTGGCCGACGGCCCGCCCGTGGCCGAAACGGACTCGATGACGTCCGGATACAACGTGCCTTGGGCCAGAAAGTCCATGTGCCCGAGCCGCCGCGCCTCTTCTTCGAACACGGCGACAAATTCGTTCCCGATGATCTTCCGTTTCTGCTCGGGGTCGGCGACGCCGCTCAATTTCGCGAGAAAACGGTCTTCGGCGTCCACATAATCCAAATTGATGTGGAAATGGCCCCGGAAGACGCTCTGCACAAGTTCGGCTTCCCCCTTGCGCAACAGACCGTTGTTCACAAACACGCAGTTCAGTTGCGCGCCCACGGCCCGGTGAATGAGCATGGCGGTGACACTCGAATCAACACCGCCGCTCAGCGCGCAGAGCACGCGCTTGCCGCCCACGCGCTTCCGGATATCCGCCACCGCGTGGTCGATGAACGAACCCATGTTCCAGTCCGCGGAGCACCCGCAGACTGCATGCACAAAATTGCCGAGCATGCGCTTGCCCTGCGGCGTGTGCGCCACTTCCGGGTGAAACTGTACGCCATAGAGGCGCCGCTGCGCGTGCGCGACCGCGGCGTAGGGCGAATTCTCGGTCCAGCCAATGACCTCAAATCCCGGAGGCAAGACCGTGACTCGGTCGCCGTGGCTCATCCAGACCTGGGTGCGCGCGTCCACGCCGTTGAGCAGCCCGCCGCCGTTGTGTTCGAGCCAAGCCACGCCGTACTCACGCTCGCTGGCGCGCTCGACCTTGCCCCCAAGCATCTGCGCCAGCAACTGCACGCCGTAACAGATGCCCAGAATCGGCACACCCAGTTCGAATACCTCCGGGTCGGGCATCGGCGAAGCCGGCGCATGCACGCTGGCCGGGCCGCCGCTGAAAATGATTCCGGCGGGATGCAGCGCGCGCAGCCGGGACACGGGGATATTGTAGGGCTCAATCAGGCTGAAGACGCCGGCTTCACGCACGCGCCGCGCGATCAGCTTGCTGTACTGCGCGCCAAAATCCAGCACGACGACGGGGCGGCTCACGGTCTCCATGATTACCTCGGTATCTGATAATTCGGCGCGTCCTCGGTGATAGTCACGTCATGCGGGTGGCTCTCGTGCAGGCCCGCGGCGGTTACCTCCACAAACCGCGCCTCGCGCTGCAGCGACCGGATTTCGCGACAGCCGCAATAACCCATGCCGGACCGCACTCCGCCGACCAGCACGCGCACGTAATCGGCGAGCAAGCCGCGATAGGGCACGCGCGCCTCGATACCCTCGGGCACGAACTTGGCCGGGTCCTCGTCGAACTGCAGGTAGCGCGTCTTGCTGCCCCGCTGCATCGCCTTGATCGATCCCATCCCGCGCACCGCCTTGTACGTGCGGCCTTCGTAGAGGATCGTCTCGCCCGGACTCTCTTCCGTCCCGGCGAACAGGCTTCCTATCATCACCGATTCGGCGCCCGCCGCGAGCGCCTTCACGATATCGCCCGAATACTTGATACCGCCGTCCGCAATGACGGGCACGTCGTGTTTCCGGCATTCTTGCGCCACGTCAAGCACGGCCGAAAACTGCGGCTTGCCGACGCCCGTGACCACACGCGTCGTGCAGATCGAGCCGGGCCCGACGCCCACCTTCACCGCATCGGCGCCCGCCGCAATCAAGTCCGCAGCCCCCTGCGCCGTCACCACGTTCCCGCCAATCACTTCCATGTCGGGAAACCGCGTCTTCACGCGCTCCACCATCTCGAGCACCATCTCCGCGTGGCCGTGCGCCGAATCGACGACCAGAAAATCCACGTGCGCATCCGCCAGGCATTCCGCGCGGTGCATTTCGCCGTCGCCTACGCCGACTGCGGCGCCCACGCGCAGCCGGCCGAAGTCATCCGCGCATCGGCCCGGAAAATCGCGCGCCTTGTTGATGTCCTTGATCGTCAGCAGGCCGCGGAGCTTGCCCGCTTCGTCCACGATCGGCAGCTTCTCGATGCGGTGCTCGTGCAGGAGCCGCTTCGCGTCCTCGATCGTCGTGCCCGGGCGCACCGTGACCAGCTTCTCGCGCGGCGTCATCACCGACGCGATGGACACCGTGAAGTCCTCCTGGAACCGCATGTCCCGGTTTGTCAGGATGCCCACGAGCGCCCCGTCCTTGTCGGTAATCGGCACGCCCGAGACATGGTACCGCGCCATCAGCCGTTCCGCGTCCTGCAGCGGCCGGTCCTGCTCCAGCGTGAACGGGTCCGTAATGATTCCCGCCTGCGACCGCTTCACGCGGTCCACTTCCGCGGCCTGGTCTTCCGGCGAAAGGTTCTTGTGAATGACGCCGATGCCCCCTTCCTGCGCTATCGCAATCGCCAGCCGCGATTCGGTCACCGTGTCCATCGCCGCGCTCAGCAGGGGGATATTGATGCGCAGACGCCGCGTGAGCCGCGTGCTGACGTCCACATCGCGCGGCAGCACGCCGGAACGCGCCGGGACCAACAGGACATCATCAAAGGACAAGGCCTTCGTAATGCGTTCTTGGAATTCCATGACGACGGACGTCTCCGAATTAAGAAAATGATTATAGGGACCGTTTCAGGCATATGCAACAAGAGGACCACAAGAAGACCGCGAAACGTCTTGCCCCGCTTGGTCACACGCGCGGTTCAACCGCCGGGCGCGGAGGGCACGACACGACCTGACCAAAGGTGGATGGTTCGGTGCGCGTATCGCGTGGCGCGCGCGTCGTGGGTAACGAGTAGAACCGCGCCCCCGTCATCCGCAAACTTGGTCAAGTACCTCAGAACAGTTTCCGCGTTTTCTCCGTCCAGATTTCCCGTGGGTTCGTCGGCCAGGAGAATCTTGGGGCCGTTCAGTAATGCGCGGGCCAGCGCGACGCGCTGACGCTCGCCGGTGCTCAGCTCGGCGGGGACATGACGCGCGCGACTGGCCAGCTGGAAATGCCCCATCAGCGCGCGGGCCCGCTCGCGCGCGTTATCCGCCGGAGCGGCAATCGCGGGAACCAGGATATTCCGCTCCACGCTGAGATACGGCACCAGATGAAATTGCTGGAAGACGAAACCGATAGTTGCACCACGAAACCGCGCGCGTTCCTCCGGCGAGAGCGCGTAGAGTGCTTGGCCGTCGACCGTGACCGCGCCGGAGGTGGGCATGAGCAGACCACCCGTTGCGAGCAGAAGCGTGGTCTTGCCGCTGCCGCTGGGGCCCTGGATAGCGACGAATTCTCCCGCGTTTACGCGCAGGGAAACATCGTCCAGCGCGGCAACCTGGTTGCCCCGGCCGGCATAAGTCTTGGTCAGATTCGTGATTTCGATCATGCGGCTCAACCCTCACGCAGGATCGCGGCCGGGTCCTGGCGCGCGGCAATCATGGCAGGCAGCCAAGTCGAGATGCATGCCTGCAACGGCGCGCCCGCGAGAACAAAGGCGAGCAGATGCACCTGGAACAAGGAACGCACGACCGCACCGGACATCGGGATTTGGTCCGCCACGCTCCACGCCAGGCCCGCGAGGAATCCCCCCGCATATCCGGCCAGTGCACCGGTCAGGCCGACGAGAATCGCCTTGGCCAGGAATATGGCGACGATGTGACGAGCGCGTAGTCCCAAGGCGCGGAGCACGCCGAGCTCCGTCCGTCGCTCGCGGACGTTATTCCAGGCCAGCATGCCGATCCACAACATGGCAACGACGATCGTCAGAGGAATCAGCCACGAGGCCAAGACCTCGCGCTGCGCGGCGATGCGGACGTGATATGCGGTCTCCTTTTCGATGGTTTCCTGGCTCAACGCCGCCACCCGGTAGCGCGCATCGAGCCGGATTAATGCCTCGGGCACGCGATGAACGACTTGGGTTTCGGGCAGGATGGCCGCGATCTGTTGGGATATACCGGCCAAGTCGCCCTCGGCGCAAAGGCAGCTCAGCGCGAGTATGGCGTTAATCCGCCCGGGCTTGTCGAGCAGCTCCTGCGCTTGCGACATGTGAATCCACACGCTTCCATCGTCGGCGTTGCCACGCGCCTCGTGCACCTGTGCAACCGTGAACGGCGCGCCCATCAGCGTGACTGGGTCGCCCGTCTTCAGACCCAGTTTTTCGGCCAGGGCATGGCCAAGCCGCATGGTGCCCTTTTCGACGGGCTCTAACATCGGCTCTTTCTGATTGCTGCGGCGATGGGGGACCTCGCCGCGCACGCCGACGAGGATGATGGGACAGTCGTTCTGTGCCCTCCAGAGCGTCTTCTCGTAGAGCTGCGGGAGCAGATGCTGGAGGGCGGCAATATCGGAATCACACAAGCGGGCGACGATACTCTCCGGCAGGGACTTGGCGGCAAATCCGTTCGTCCAGAACTCGCTGAGGTCCTCGTCCGCGCTCAGGATGATGACGTTGTAGCCCATGGTCTTCATCATCTTGCGGTAGTCGTCCTGGGCCAAGGCCATCATGGCGGCGGTCTCATCCGACTTCCGTGCCTGCAACTCGGCTAACCGGTCGCCGTGACCCCGCAACAGCGTGGAAACGCCCACCAGGCAGCCCACGGCGAGAAGGACCGCGGTCACGGCCAGTGCAAAATCCGCCTTACGGTATGCAATCTCTTCGACAACCAATCGCCAAATACTCATGAGCTGAAATGTAGTGTCCTCTCTTCCGGGCGTATCGGGTCATTTATTGTCAGTCCGGCGCGCCAAGCTTACCAACGTCGCCGCCGCCACGAGAAGCGCGGCTGCCACCACCACGAGGGCGGCGTTGCGCAACAATGGCGGCGCAGCGTCTCTCCCGTCAGTTCCCGGTTCTCGCTCCCGTATTGCGCACGACAGGATCTGCTCCGGCAACGCAGTGCCCGGAAGCGGCGGCAAATCCACCGCGTCACTTATCATACTGTCGCCGATGGCCGCTTCCCAGTCTACCGGCAGGAGAAGGTCCGTGCCGGGGTTTTCCGCCTTGATTTCACAAGCACACGGGCCGACGAGAAACGTATGAGCCTTCCTAGCCGTGATGGGATTGATGCCTCTGCCGACTAGCACGTACAGAACCCGCCCTCGCCCGTAGACGGGGAATGCCATGACTTCCTGATAACCGGAAAGGTCCGGCTCGGTTCCCAGCAGCATCGAGACCAGGGCGCGCTCCGCGGGGTCATCCCGCCGCACCGGGAGCAGGGAAAACTCGACGCGCAGGTTTGAAATGTCCGGTGCGTCCGGTCCTTCCAGGACTTCGTCTCCGGCCATATCCGGCAATGCCAGCGTCTTGTTTGCCTGGTCGATTTGGTCGGACAGAAGCCGCCCGGCGGCCTCATCCTGGGCAGGGTCGCCGGAAAGCAGGAGCAGCCAGACGCCGGATTGGCCGTCAAGGAGGCGACGGGCCAGTTCGCGCCGGGCGGGGGAATCGAGCAGCGATGCCGCCGGCAGGTCATTCCATACCCCCGACCAAGCCGGCGCGGGGGCGCGTACCCCCTGGGGATACAGGAGGAAACACGCGGGAAGCGCGCCGCCTTGTGCTTGCGTCCAGAGCGTTGCGTAGGCTTCGTCGATGGACTGGGTCACGTCGATGTCGCGTACACGAAGATTGGCGGCCTCATCCCGCGCACGTTGCGCCAGCCCTTGAAGTGTTGCGGCGTCCGCCATCGGCAGCGGCGCATCGCGAAAGACGATCAACTCATAATCATCCGCTGGCCACCTTTCAAGAGCCCAGCGGAAGACCGGCACGCTGCACGCTTCGGCGGAGGGCATACAGCAGACGCTCAAGAGCGGACTCGCCACGGCGAACCATGCCGTAACGCAAATTCTCCAAGAGACTCTCATTCCTGCACCACCATTTCCACGCCGCACAACAGGGTGTCCACTCCGCTCTTCGGCACAAGGGTAATCACGAGCGCATCGCGAACCGGGACATCGGGAAATGCCTTCACGACCAATCGCATCGGTGCTCCCGCTTCGGCGACAACGTCGAAATCCGTCAACACAGCATGGCCCTGAAGCGAGACATCAAATACCCGCCCTCCCTGGTCTGCTTCTCCGGGTTCCGCGAAAAACAACCGGACCGTGTACGGCGAGGGTTCCGTGGCTTCCTCGTCCAGGACAATCCGTATTTGACGCAGTCCCTTCATTCCCGAGGCCGCCACCCATGTGAGGCCACCGCCAGCCAGGCGCGCCGAATGGTACCGATAGCAGACCGGGTCCACCGGGTCCGTGACGACCTTGATTTCGGGCGACGACCCGCCCACGCTGGGGTAGTCAAGCCATAGCGTGCCGCGGTCGTCCCGCCGGTCCCCCGGCGCGCCGAGGTTCAGGCCGAGACGTTTGATGCGGCCGGAACCGGCTTCGAACGCATTGAACGTCCACATCTCGACGTCCTGCCGGTGAATGAGCGCGAGCGAGGTCTGGTTCTGGTAGCTGCACGTGCAGGTTCGGGTGTAGTCGGGAGCATTGAGCACGCCATTGGCGGCAATGAGGTTCGAGGTGCATCCGGACCGGAAACCGCCGAGATTGCCGGTGCCGCCGTCGTTCTCGAGGTCGAAGAATCCGGCCGCGGCCGACCGGAACGTGACCAGGTTCTGACAGGCGATGGCGGTATTGCATCCGTGCTGCCGCTGCCAGCTCATATCCAATACCGCTCCCGTGAGCGGGTCCTGCCGCATGACCGGTTCCCCCGTGAGCAGGCTGAAGAACTGCTTCTGCGCGATGATGGTGTCGCCGTGCAGCATGCAGGGGCCGTCATACCTTTCCTCGCGGTCCCAAACGATATTGCCGTCGGCGCCTCTATGCACAGCCATGCGTGCCCGGGCCTCGTCCTGGAGCATATCGCCCGAGGCCCGGCCGGCCTGCAAGAGCAAATCGTGTTCCTGCGAATAGCCGAGCCACGTCCCGAAAACGCCTTGGCCGACAAGCCAGCGCTCCTGGCCCGTCCGAATGTCCAAGGCCATCACACGGCCCGTCTCGGGCAATTCAATACCGCGACGGGCCAGACGTTCCCGGAGTTCGTCCGTGGCGCGGTCGATGCAGAAGACCTTGCCGCCACCGAGGGCAATCGCATTATGACGAAACGCCGCAGCCGCGGCGCGCGTCCAGAGCGGCGCACCCGTGTGACGGTCCAAGGCTACGATACGTTTGCTGGCGATGGCGTTCCAAGTCTGGCCCTTGAGTTCCTCGTCGTAGCGCATGGGGCCCGACCCGGCGACGAGAACGTCTTCCCACACGCCGATGTACCCGAAATCCGGGGGGTCCGCCCCGCCCTCAGGGGGCGGCAGGCTGAATGCCGAGAGGACAGACCCCGTAGCAGGGTCAAGCCGCAGGCATTTCGCGCCGTATGCCACGTAGATGCCGTCCGCGACTGACACATAGTTGCTGCCCAACGCACCGGCGCCCGGCTGGTGGCTTGTGTTGTCATAGGCTCTGCCAATCTCAGGCAGAGACACCCGCCACAGTTCACGGCCGGTATAGACGTCCAGCGCGCGGATTACATCCGGCCCTTCGATAAAGAGTCGACCGCCTACGACATGTTCCGAGGGACCGTGCCCATGGCGCGGCAAGATGTCCCTGTTAGACGTGCCGCCGAACCACAACAAGCCCAGCGGCGCGCGAACGCGCGTCTCCCGCGACACGACGGAATTGGAGGCGTCGGCATACTGGTGCGTCCAATCCGCGGAACCCGGCAAGGGACCGGCGCGTCGCAGCAATACCAAGCCGTCCTTCCGTTCCACCTGCGCGCCGGGAAGCACGGCATCCGCCACCGTCTTCACAAGTGCGTCCGCCACCGCATCGGCCGCGGTAATGCAGGCGATGCCGCCGAACGGCCGCAGGCATTCGTAAAGACCCGCAACCTGGTCTTTGCTGGCCGCGAATGCATCGTCCGCTTCGCTGATTACGGCGAGACTGGCAAAATACGGCGGCAGGTCGCGGTGCTCCGGGTCTGTCTCGAACAGGGCTACGCGCGCGCCGTAGAGCCCCATTCCGTCAAGCATGCGGCGCTCGGTGGACACCGCCTCGCCCAGGCAACCGACGCCGACTATGCGCAGTTGCGATTCCGTCGCGAGGGCTGCGGCCAGGTCACCGCCGCCGCCGACAAGCAGCGCGTAACCGTCCGTAACGCCTGTCGCGTGCAGGATTTCACGAGCTTGCGAAAGGAGCGCGTCTTCGATGGACTTTGACTGGTCCTTGGCTGGGGAGATAATCGTGGGAAGTCGCTTGGCCCCGCCAAAACAGTACACACGTCCTTCGCGGGTTGACACGAAAAGACGTTCGTTCGCGGCGATGACCCGGACCGGGTTCCCTTTGACCGCCGCTTCCCACACCGGCTTCGGCACGCTTTCCCCTGCGGTCGCGTCCAATGCAAAGACAGTGCCCGGTGCGCACGCGTACACGCGTTCGCCGGCCAGAATGACGTCCGTGGCCGCGCTTTCATGCGTCCATAGTTCCGGCGCGTCCCATTGCCAACGGGTTCGTTTCTTCTGGTCCGTATGACTTTCGACCTTGATGTCCGAGTAGTCGAAAGCCCTGAGTTTCCCGCGGTCGGCACCGATGATTGTTGTCTCGCCCATTACCACCGTCGGAGGAAAACCGCCGAGATTCCGGCCCGAGTCCAGTTGATACAACGCGCCGGGATTGACGTAGAAACCGTTCCGCACCGCGACGCGATAATCGCCATACCGGTTATTCGAGTCCAGTTCATAGAAGACCAATCGGCCCGTAGCGCGGTCAAGACATGCCGCCGGCGCCCGCCCATTCGGGACCAACAGCTTGTCGCCGCTGATGGCGAGGTAGCCTTGCGGGGCCAGCCCCGCAAACGCGGGGCTGTGGTGCGGCTGGGATATGAAGCTAACGTCGCAATTGTCGTTCAACCACCGCACGGCGCCGGTCTTCGCGACAAGCGCATAGACGCAGACACCCTCAAAAGGCCAGATGCCCGCCGCGAAATAAACCACGCCGTCGGCCACCACTGGCGCGCCCCGGACCGGCCACACCGAGATCATGCGCGTATTGCCCAGCACCTTGCGACCGGAAAGGGCGGCGTTGAAACGCCACTGGAGCGAACCCGAGGCGGCGTCCAGGCAATACAGAAATCCATCGTCTGAGCCGGCGTACAACAAGCCCTCGGCAACCGCCGGGGCGAACCGGACCGGGCCATCCGTGTAGAAACGCCAGCGCTCCTCGCCGGACTCCACGTCAAACGCCATGATCGCGTCATTGTGCGGCGAGCTGAGATAGAGCGTGCCGGCAACGACGACCGGCTCGTACGCAATGTCGAATTCCAGACGCTCGTCGTCGGGCCACGCCCGTTCGAGGGACGGCAACTCGAGCGCCCACTGCTGGAACAGCTCGATGGGCAACTCTTGAGGCGACGATGCGGTATGCCCGGCGTCATACCGCCACACCGGCCAGTCTTCCGCGCGCGACGGCGACGCCACGCAGCCTATGACCAGGCAGGCACTAAACAAGGTCCGGCAAAGCACGTGAGCACCTCTTCTCAGTCTTTCTTGAGGTCGGTTGAAGTAAAAGACCCGCCGCGCGGGCAATAAGATTCGTGCATCCCGCAAGCAGGCCGCAAGACGCATCAGGATCGCGGTTATCCGCGGTTAACGGCGCGTAGCGAGGTCAAACGCCACGGAGAATGCCGCACCGCCTCCCGGGGTGTGAAACAAGCACAGGTCAGGCAGGGATTTCGCTGTCTTTCATTTTTCTTTGTCATGCGTCACGCCATGCGATCGGGGCACACGCTCAACCACCGCCGCTGGCGGCGCGGAACGGCCACGGAAAACGCCGCGGGAACACCGCCAGACGCCGGCGCGGCTGTGCTTCAGGCTCGAGCAGCTTCTCGATCAGTCCATCAATGTGAGTTGCATGGGTCTTCGCGATTTCACGGCCCATGTTCTTCAGCGCTTCCACGTTTTCCGGCGACGCGTCGTCGATGTAGGGGCGTGGCAACTGCCCCTCCGGCAGTACCGGATTGATGCGCAGGTAGTGGTCTTCACACCGGCCCGCATCGAAGAACCTGCGCAATTGGTAATCCACGGTGTCCGATGCGCCAGAGACCATGATCTCCGCCAGCGGCGCCGCCCAGCGGACAATGCCCCAGTCTTTGACGGTGTCGTAAGCGAGCCGCATTGGAGCCTGACCCGTGCTGACGGAAAAAATGACCATGTCGCGTGGCGTGGTGCGCGGATGCTTGTCACAGACTTCCGCGAACGCACACAGCGCCGGATTGTTCGCGAATACGCCGCCGTCGATGCATGCGAGCCCCTCGTCCCGGTCATTGCGAATCCGCGCTACCGGGAAGAATGTCGGCGCGGCGGATGTGGCCCGGGCAACATCGCGGACGAGGTAATCATAGCCGGGCCGGTTGCGCGCGTCGTGCTGCGTAAAGAAGTGCGCCTTGCCCCGCTCGACATCGTAAGCCGTGATGAGGCACGGGCGCAGCAGGTCTTGCAGCCGCGTGTCGCCGAAGTGATGCGCGAAAGCAGCCTCGAGCCCTGTCGCATCGAACTTCTTGTGCAGGAAGCCGCCGCCGGAACGCAATTTGCGCCACAACGTGCTCCGAAATACCGTCGCGCCGCACTCCTCATAGATGCGCACCACTTCTTCCGCCGAATACCGCGCACGGCCCGCGTGCTCCGGATCGGGGGTCAACAGGAGCAACGCCAGAATGCCGCCGGTACTCGTGCCGGCGAAGAAATCGAAGAAATCGGGCAACCGCGCATCCGGCCGTCCCGAAGCCGCACACAGCCGCTGTTCCAGTCCCGTCAGCAGACTGCCGGACAACAGGCCGCGAATGCCGCCACCGTCAATCGCAAGGATCCGAATGTATCGTCCCATGCCTCAACCCATACCCTCGTTCGCCTAAAGACTGTCCCAGCCGCGCCTCGCTTGTCAAGTGAAACACGAGAGCAAAGTCATTCGCGTTCTGAACACGGTCACAACGCGGATTCGCGGAATCGGGCATGATGCGGAGCGTGTTCCGGTCGCGAAATGGCACGATTCATGCCTGCCTGTTTTCGTGCCCGGCGGCGGGAATAGCGGGCATGGGCTGAAGGAAATGACC
>JAGMZX010000016.1:0-24110 GCA_018005585.1 Candidatus Hydrogenedentota bacterium
GACTCATCAGCGCAATCGAGTTCCGCCGGCCCAGCTTGTCGGAAATGGTGCCCCAGACGATACGGCCAAGGCCGTTCATCAGCGCGAAAAACAGCCCCATTGCCGTGCCCGTCATGATCTTGGCCTGATCCGGCGCAATGCCGTTCGCCGTGAGCGCGTCATTGCCGAACAGCGCAATAACGCCGATGACCATCAGCCCAGCCGTGGCGCCCACCATGAAGATTAAGAACAGGCCCCAGAACTGCGGCGTCTTGACCATTTCGCCGGTCGTATAGTCGTCGCCGCCGCTGGCGGCCGCGGCCGCACCCTTCGGCGGCGTCCAGCCCGCGGGAAGCCAGCCGCCCGGCGGGTTAATCAGTACGAGCGACCCGAGAACGACCAGCGCCGCGAAGAGACCGCCGTAGAGCATGAAGACCTGGTTCACGGTCCAGCCCATGCCAAACAGGCCGGTCCAGCCAGGCGTGAGATCGACGGGGCCGAACACAAAGCCGCTGGTCAGTTTGATCCAGATCAAGGCCCCGAAACCGAAACCGGCCACGGCGAGACCCGTAATGAGGCCCTTCTTATCCGGGAACCACTTGACGAGCACTGCAATGGGACATACGTAGCCGAGGCCGATGCCTGCGCCACCCAACACACCCACGCCAACGAGAATGCCCCAGAAACTCGTGCCTGCCAGCCCCGCGAGGGCATAGCCGATCCCGAGCACGATGCCGCCTGTCATGGCCACAACACGCGGCCCGACCTTCTTCTGCCAGTTGCCCGCCACGAGGGCCATGACCACCGCGAACGTAAATAGACCGACAGAAAAGATGAATTGCGTTTCCGTGGCGGTGAAAGCATATATGCCGGCTTCGCTTATCGACTCACTATCAAGCACGGACCTCAGCCATACACCGTCCAGTTTACCCAGGAAGACCTTCAAGTCTTCTTCCGCGATTTTTCCCGCGGCATCATCGCCGTTTGCCTTAGCATCGGCAATCGCCGACTTCAACTGTGTGTACTGTGCACGCGCAGCGTCAAACCTCTCCCTATCTCGGATAACGAATAGGTCTCGCCTATCTGTGCCTTCTCGCCGCGCTGTCTCATAGTATTCCTTTTCGACGCCGAGGGAAGGGTCCGCCAACAGAAATTCCTCAGCATGACTCTTCTGAAGCGGGCCTGTGAAAACGGACCAGGCGTAGATGGCGCCCAGGCAAAGCTGAACCAGGATGGCGCCAATCACGACAATCCAGCGATTCATGACCTTGGTTTCGGATGACATGACACGAGTCTCCAGCGTTGGTGATGAGTAAAAAGGAGCCGAACGCGCCTACACGTCCGGCTCCTGTCTTCCCCGCATATCATTCCCCCGTTTCCGCCGTTATTTCTTCAGCAACTTGTTGTGTTCTTCCACCAGTTGCTCGACCACGTGCGGGTCCGCCAACGTCGTGGTGTCGCCAATCTGGTCCGTGGCGTCTTCGGCGATCTTGCGCAGGATGCGGCGCATGATCTTGCCCGAGCGCGTCTTCGGCAGCGCGGGCGCGAACTGGATGATGTCCGGCGCGGCGATCGGCCCGATCTCCTTGCGCACGTGATTGATCAGTTCCTTGCGCAACGCATCGCTGGGCTCGACCCCGCCCACGAGCGTTACGTATGCGTAGAGCGCCTGGCCCTTGATGTCGTGCGGCATCGGCGCCACGGCAGCTTCCGCGACCTTCTCGTGGCTTACGAGCGCGCTCTCGACTTCAGCGGTGCCGATGCGGTGGCCGGACACGTTCACGACGTCGTCAATACGGCCCATCAGCCAGTAATCGCCGTCATCGTCCTTGCGGCAACCGTCGCCCGTGAAATAGATGTTCGGATACATGGCGAAGTACGTGTCGATGAACCGGTCATGGTCGCCCCACGTGGTGCGCATCATGCCGGGCCACGGCTTGCGGATGCACAGCTTGCCGCCTTCGTTCGGGCCGCACTCGCTCGAGTCGTCGCGCAGGATGACCGGGTCCACGCCGAAGAAGGGCCGGCTCGCGCTGCCGGGTTTCAGCGTCATCGCGCCGGGCAGGGGGTTGATCAGGATGCCGCCGGTCTCCGTCTGCCACCACGTGTCGACAATGGGCAGCTTCTCCTTGCCGACCTTGGTGTAGTACCACATCCACGCTTCGGGGTTAATCGGCTCGCCCACCGAACCCAACACGCGCAGGGAACTCAGGTCGTACTTTTCAACCCACTCGTCGCCCTTCTGAATAAGCGCGCGGATGGCCGTGGGAGCCGTGTAAATCTGGGCGCATTTGAACTTGTCAACGATGTGCCAGAAGCGCCCGGCATCCGGGTAGGTGGGCACGCCCTCGAACATCACCGACGTGCCGCCATTCGCGAGCGGGCCGTAGACGATGTAGCTGTGACCCGTGACCCAGCCGATGTCGGCGGTGCACCAATAGACATCGTCCGGCTGGATGTCGAAGATGTACTTGTGCGAAAGCGAAACGTGCAGCAGGTAACCGCCGGTCGTGTGCACGACGCCCTTCGGCTTGCCCGTCGATCCGGAGGTATAGAGGATGAACAATTCGTCTTCCGCGTTCATCTTCTCGGCGGGGCAATCGGCGCTGGCCGCCGCCATCACGTCGTCCCACCACAGGTCACGGCCTTCCGTCATCGGGCACGCTTCAGGATTCCGCTTCACGACGATGCACTTCTTGAGCGTCGGCGCCTTGGACATGGCCTCGTCCGCGATTTGCTTGAGGCTGATATGCTTGCCCGAACGCAGCGAGACATTCGACGTGACCAGAAGCTTGCAGTCCGAGTCGTTGCTGCGATCCGCGATGGCGTCGGCGCTGAACCCGCCGAAAACCACCGAATGGATAGCGCCAATGCGCGCACACGCCAGCATCGCGATCGGCAGCTCGATGATCATCGGCAGGTAGATGCATACCCGGTCGCCTTTCCGGACACCAAGGCTCTTGAGCACGTTGGCGAACTTGCAGACCTGCTCATGCAGTTCCTTGTACGTGATCTTGATTACGTCTTCTTCCGGCTCGCCCTGCCACAGCAACGCAACCTTGTTTTCCGTAGGCGTGCCCAAGTGGCGGTCTAGACAGTTGTACGCGACATTCAGTTGACCGTCCTCGAACCACGTGTGCTTGACATTCCGGCCTGCCGTATCCCAGGTATACTCGAGAGCTTTCTTGGGAAACTTGAACCAGTGCAGGGTCTTGGCCTGCTCCAGCCAGAATCCTTCCGGGTCCTTGATGGAACGCTCCCACATCGCCTGGTATTGCTCCATGGACTTGATGTGGGCCACCTCCTGAATGGACTTCGGCGGCGGAAACGTCCGGGTTTCGGTCATCAACGAACTGATGGCTTTTTTTACCTCGTTCCCCATGTCACAGAACCTCCATAACGCTTTGACTGCAGTTTCACAATGCGGGAATTAGCTTCCACATACACGCCGCAGCGCGTGCACACTGCCCTGTCCCTTGCGGGGGTTCGGGCAAACATGCCCGGCCGGTGTATACCTACCGGTCGATAGGGTGCGCGCATTGTAACGCATTCTCCCCCCGTTTGCAACTGCAACAACCCCAGAATTGCAGGATACCCCGACAACCGCCGCCGCGCAACCTCGGCGGCCTTTCGTCCCTTCCACAGTCCCGTGACCATTCGCGCATTCCGCTTTCCGCGGCATGCGTGCCAAAATCATATTTGAACGGCTGCCGGTTGAGAGATGCGGGGCCGGCCCGAGCCCGCCCACCGCGAACGTCTTCCGATGTCCTGCGCGCTGACCCTCCCCTGTCTGGCCGCAATACCGAACCCATGAGGCGCGCCCACGGCTGTGCGGGCGAAGTGGAAGCATCGTCCGGTGCGGCAAGTCCCCCCGGATGCGCATATTGCGTGACTCCGCGCCCGCAGGCCGTTCCTGCACGAAAGCCCCTCCAGGGTTCCACTACAAGCCCCGGTCATCAAAGACTCAAGAGAATACCTGTCCTGCCGATAAGAAGGAATGCGAGGCCGAGACACGGAGGTCAAGGCGAAACGACAAGGAGGTCGGGGCCGGAACTTCGCCGGTCAAACTTCGCCCGGTTGTTTGTCCCGACAACCGGTGATCCGTCCCATAGCATTATATCCGTGAGTGGCGCCATAACAAGTCCCAGTGTTGTGGCGTTCTCGCTTCTTGGGGAAAGGGATTAAAAGAACGGGAATGACCCAAACGGCGCAGCAAGGCAAACCACCAGACTCTAAAGGGATAAATGAAAGCGGTTCCGGCTAGCTTGTGCCGCTGACTGCCCCGGCTCAGACCCGCAGGTCTTTAGCTTTCTCGCGCTCGGCGCGGTCCAGTTCGGCGGCGTGTTCCGTATCCCACGCCGCACGGTACTGCTCCTCTACCCGGTCCGTGTAGGCGATGATAGGGTCCCGCGCTTGGTGATACATCTCGCGGCCAAAACGGAACGTGGCGGGCAGCCCACCCGCCAGGAGCATCAACAGGCAAGATACGGCAAAACGGGGTACCGGCCCACGGATGCGCACCTTGGGCACAAACGCGACGATCTCTTCCAGCGGCTCGATATCGGCCATGCGCGGGCGCAGGCCAGCGAAGGAATAGACGGGTCCGTCCGGTACAAGGAACTCATCGCACGTGGTCAGGAAATACCGGTGCTCAGCGAATTCCTCCCGGCAGGCGCTGCAAACGGAAAGGTGCGCGTCGACCGCTTCCCGGTCCGGGGTGCGCAGTTCCCCGTCCACGTAGTCCGTGAATTTGCTTCGAACTCTCCGGCATTCCGTCATACCCTGTTCCTCAGCGCACACTCTCCGCCCGGCTCGCGAACAAGGGAGCCAGAGCGTGACGCAGTTTCTTCACCGCCAATATCTTGCGCGACCGGACCGTGTTGATGGGGCAGTCCAGCGCGGCGGCGATGTCCTCGAGCGACAATCCGCGCAGAGCACGCATCACAAACACCATGCGCTGCTCATCGGGCAGCGCTTCGATCGCTTCGCCGATCCGGCGCGAAGCCTCTGACCGCGCCGCCCGGTCATCCGGGTGCGGCGCCGGGTCGCTGAGCGGATATTCGTCCAGCGGTTCCCGCTGCCCCAGCCGCAGCACCTTGCGTTGTTCGCGGCAGCGCTCCAGCCACACCATCCGCGCGATCCCGAACAGATAGCCCGGAAACGCCCCCGTGGCGCGGTAGCGGCGGCGCACTTTCCAGATGCGCAGAAACGTCTCCTGGCACAGGTCGTTCGCCGCGTGACTGTCGCCCGCCATGCCGAAAAAGAACGCGAGCACCCGGCGCTGGTAGCGCCGATGCAACTCCTCGAAGGCGCTCTCGTCTCCCAGCCGGACGCGCGCCATCAACGCAATGTCCGCTACGGCCGTTTCGTCGGACATGTCTCTCTGCCCTCAACATACAGTATATGACAAACGGGCCCCGAAAGGATCAAGGAATCTGACGGACCCCCAGCCGATAATCTGTCTCATTTCGGCGCGCCGGCCGGCCATACCGTCCATTCCCGGTCGCCCCCGTCCGGGCACTCGAACGGGCCGGGGAACGGATTAGCCGTGTTCCGCTGCGCGCCGAAGTAATCGGCGCCGACCTGGAGCGGAGAGCCGTCCCGGTTTTCATAAGGCAGATTGGGAATTGCGGCCCGGCCCAGCAGTTCGGTCGTGACGAGTCTGCGCGCGCGTGCCGCGGCCCAGGCGCTGTCCAGGCGTATTTCGAGCGAAACCCGGTCCTCCGCCAGCCGCAGCGCAACCGCAGGGTCGAAGTCCCGGCCGACCAGGGGGTTCGCCTCGTGCTTAGACGGTTTTGCGCCGTTGAGGAAGACGTTGCCGTCCATGAACACGGGAAACCGGGCGTCGTCATAAGCGCTCAGGTCGGCGCGCCCAACCAGGATATTGTTGTAATAGCGGTCGTCCCCCGCGGGGTTGTCGTGCATGCCCGCAAGCTCCGTCGAATGCGCCTTGTGAAACGGGGTCAGACGGCCATCGAAGAGATTGATGTGCAGTCCGCCCGCCATCAGGTTGTGCACGTACGCGCCGCCTTGCGACAACGAGAGCAGGGTCCGCCGCGAGAGAAAGATGTTGTTATCCACCACGAAGGGGCCATGGTCGACCTCGACGAACAGGTCCTGGTCCGGGTTGTCATGGAACAGATTCGCGGAAACGCGCGCGCCTTGGGCCATCCAGTCCAGCCAGATGCCCTGGCAGCACCTGAAGATGTGGTTTCCGCGAATCTCCACGTCGATCGCGCCATGAAACTTGATCCCCGACATTTCCGCGCCCGAGAACAGCCGCCGGACGTGGATGTCGTGGATCGTGTTGCCCGTTACGGTGCTGAAGGAGCAGCCCAGACTGCCGACGATGCCCGTCTGTTCGCAGTAGGATATCGTGTTGTTGCGGACGACGTGGGAGCCGACCGTCTCCTTGTTCCAGCCGTTCGCCAGGGCGCGCTCGATGGTCAGGACGTATCCTTCGGCGGTATTGGCCGACGTGTTGTCCCACTCATCGCCGTATTTGCCCAGCGCGATGCCGGAACAGGTTGAATGACTGACGATGTTGTTCTCGATGATCCAGCCCTTGCTCCAGTGCGTACCGATCAGGCCGATTTGCCCGGCGGTGGGCGGCGCCCACGGCGTCGCGGCGTGCCGCATGGTAAAACCGCGCACGGTGATGTAGTTGATGCCCGGCATCTCCGGGTAAAACACCGTCCGGCGCACGTTGATCTCGACAAGACGCTCGTTGGGATTGACGCCCTTGAACTGCGCCCAGATCGTGGTGTTCGTATCGTCCACCTTCGCATACCACAAGGAGACATCCGCCGGAACGGGTTGCGGCGTGTTGCTCTTGAACACGAGGCATATCGTCTGAACGCCGCTCAGGGGCTTTATCTTCGTCTCGAAACTGGACCACGACTGCCAGCCGCCGGTGTTCGGCACGGCGCAACTGCCGAGGAGTTCGCCGTCCGGCGCATTCAAGCGAACCTCAATGACGCCGCCGTCCGAGGCCGACGCCGCGCGCATCTCCAGCAGCCCCGTCTTCTCCCCGAAGTCCACCCCCTCGTATCGCACCCAATGCCCGTTCAGGATGAAGCCGATGCACTCGCCCCCTTCGGAGCATTCCGCGTTTTGCGTGCCGTTTTTCGCCGCGAAACCGGCCGCTGGAATGCGCGCCAGCCTGGAGGAGGCGCCTCCCGGTTGCAGCCAGGCGACGTTAAGCAGATATTGCGCGCCCGCCTGCCGCAGCCATGACGGAACCTCATCCGCGGGCGCGAGCACTTCCTCCAAGCGCGTCGCCTCGACCAGCCAATCGCCATCCAGGTACACGGCGCCCGTGTGATGCTCCCGCCCCCGCGGGTCGAACCAATCGCCATGAATCAAATCGCCGTAGGGATTGAAATTGCCGAAGAAGCTGTTTGGCAGGGTCACTTTCCACGCATCATTCTGCGCCTTCTCCCAACCGGTGACCACCTCCGAGCCTTTAATCTCGGCCCGCTCGCCCGGCGCGGCCTGATATACGATGCGTTGCGCGTCCGAATGGCCGCCACGCGGCGGGCTGACCTGTTCGCGATAGACGCCTTCGTGGACCGTGATGACGTCCCCCGGTTGCGCGCGCAGCGCAGCCGCTGAAATGGTCCGCAGCATATTGGACGGTGTGCCGTCGTTGGTGTCGTTCCCATTCACGGAAACGTGGTATTCCCTGCCCCCTTGCGCAACGGCGGCACACGGCACGGCCAATACGCCCAACACAAGAAACAGTATTGCCAGTCTCATCGGTTTCTCTCCCTGCTTTGCTCCACCAGGCGGCATGCGGCGCCGTGGTTATGCCTGTTCCCGCGCCAGTGTGCCACAGGCGCAACGGTTTCGGCTACCTGCGGACGCTGTGGTACATTGCCAGGCCATACGCAAGAACTGCCGGAGCCACGCCATGACGCGAACGGCGGCCATCGCCATTCTTATCTTGACGCGCGCCGGGGCTGCCATCCCGCAGGGCCCGGAGACGCGCCGAATCGAGGTGCGCGAGACGGTCGTGTTCGACGGCAACCGGGGCTGGGAACACAACGGCGCGACCTATCGCCTGGCGTGCGGCGCGTGCCTTGCGCAAATGCCGAACGGCGGCCTGCTCTGCTGGTGGCTCTCCGGCAGCGATACGGAACCGGCGACCGATAACAACGTGCTCGCGTCCCGCTCGACGGACAAGGGCAAGACCTGGAGCGAGCCTTACGTGCTGGTGGAAGCAGGAGAACACGCCGGGGCGCTGACGGTCATGCACGTGACACGGGAGGGCAAGGTCATCGCGCTCGGCGCGGAATGGCCTTCCGAATTCCATTACACGATTTGGCATTACTTCCGGATGGAGTCGACCGACAACGGGAACACCTGGTCACCACGCGAACCGCTGCGCATTCGCGACTCCGACAACATCATGGTCGGCAGGCCGGTGCAACTGAGGAACGGCGAGTATCTGCTGCCCACCTCCTTCTTCGAGAAGCGGCTCGTGCCGCTTGCCGGGCCGATTCCCGCGACCGCTCAGGCGACGAGCGAGGCCGAGGCGCTGGCTCTGCCGCCCGGCCCCGGGGCCGCGGCGCAATCGAACAAATTCCTTACGCACCTGCACGGGTGTTCGGCCCTGACCACCGCGGACCCCGAACTGCGCGGCTTGGTCGAGCACGCGGGTATCCGCAATCGTCCGCTCGGTCTGCTCGAAAGCACGGCGGTACAATTGAAGGACGGCCGCGTCGTCATGCTCATGCGCGCGGAGTACGGCGGATTCCTGTGGCGCGCCGAAAGCTCCGACAACGGCCGCACCTGGACGGACGCATGGCAAACGGACATCCCCAACCCGACGAGCCTGGCCGCGCTCATCCGCATGCCTGATGGACGCATCGCGCTGATCCACAACGCCGTCGGCGGCGTCGTGGGCCAGAACGCCAGGCGCGATCCACTGTCCATATGGCTCAGCAAAGATGAGACGGAAAGCTGGTACCTCAAGGAAGACGTGATCACGGGCGGTTCGCTCGCCTATCCCTGCCCGCTGATCGTGGATGGCCGCCTGGTGTTCTCATATGATCGCAACCGCCGCGAGGCCCGATTCGTGGAAGTCGAATTGCCGCCGCTCTAACGCGCGCGCAAGAGCGGCGCGGCGCGGCCCGAGACAGGCAGCCAGGAGGCGTCTAATCACCCATGAACGCCGATGGAAGTCCTCCTGTCTGCGTTTACAGGCGTTCATCAGCGGCTCATAAGGAAACTCGCCTCTGACGCTCCGAGACGGTAACTAGATTTCCGGCGGCAGCGCCAGCGGGTCGCCCACGAGGCGTTGCCAGTCGCGGACCGACTGTGCCAGCCGCTCCACGCGTTCCCGGTGCTCGCTCTTGCCGAAAACGTTGGTGGTCTCACCAGGGTCGGCGGCCAATTGGAATACCTGATGCCGGTCGCGATCACTCAGGCACAATTTCCATCCATCCTGGGTAATGACCGCTCGGGTGGAAGGTCCCTGCCGTTTTGAGGCGTCGCGTATTGCGCCGCCCGGATTTCTGCCCCCGGCCATGGCTTCCGGCGCGTTCCACTGCACAAAAACGGGATCCGTGAGCGAAGCTTCGCCTCGCACGACGTTGGCGAGACTCTTTCCGGGAAGGTCATCGCGCGGGGGCGCGCCCAGCAGTTCGAGCAGCGTCGGGACGAGGTCAATTTGGCTTACATGTCCTTCCACAACATGCTGGCGGCGCCCCCATTCGGGCACGCGCATCATCCAGGGCACGCGTATCGCTTCCTGATACATGACGCTCTTCTCGACCATGCGGTGCGAACCCATCATGTCGCCGTGGTCGGACGTAAATACCACGATCGTGTCGCCGGCAAGCCCCAGTTCTTCCAGCGTTGTCAGAATCGCTCCCACGCTGCGGTCCACCTGGCTGACAAGTCCCCAATATTGTGCGATCAATTGCCGCCAGCCCGATTCCTGCGTCAAATCAACACCAGTCCCGTAGTTCGTCGTGACATACTTGCGCACGCGTTCGCGATAGGCCTCCGGCTCGTTCTCTTCGATGGGGTCATCGAAATTTGTCGGCAAAATCACGTCCTCGGGACGGTGCAGGCCGTTCAGGGGCCCTGTGAACGGCATATGCGGTTCGAGAAAGTTCACAAACAGCATGAAAGGCTCATCGCGATGCCGCCGCAGGAAATCACAGGCCTCGCGCTCCAGGTACTTCGGCTTGCAGTGCTCGAGCGGAAGCCGGGCGGCAAAGTCCCGGCTGAAGTCGCCGCGTCCGCCATCCGGCTTGTGGCCCAGGTTCTTGAGCCAGGCGCAATAACTGCTCGTCGACGCCGGGTCGCGCCCTTCGCTGAAATACCTTGAGTAAATATCCTCGATACTGCGCCATTCCTCGAAGCCGTGTTGCGCGAAAAGCTCATCGCCCAGATGCCATTTGCCGAAATAGCCCGTGCGGTAATCCGGGCCGGCCGCGAGCTCAGGCAGGGTTCGTGTGTCCTGCGCCAGCGCGACATTATTCTGCGTGCAGCCGCTCTGGTGCGGCCACAGCCCCGTCATAACGGTCGCGCGCGACGGCGTGCACACCGGCTGACTTACGTAAGCGTTGCGGAAGACCACACTCTCCGAGGCAAGCCTTGAGAGATTCGGCGACTGGATGCGCGGGTTCCCATATACGTCGATCGTATCCGCGCGCTGTTCATCCGTCCAGAGGAACAGGAGGTTCGGCTTCCGCCGGGGTGCGGCCTGCGCGCGGGGGCCGGGCATGGCGGCCGCTGCCGTGGCCGCCGCAGCCGCTTTCAGGAACACTCGGCGATCAGTCTTGAGAAACATGCGAGTATCTCCCCTCCCAATCTGGCATTCCCGTTCCGCGGCCTCAATCCAGCTGGCGGGAGACGGCGCTACGTGCCCGCGCGCCCGCCGAGTTCCGCGAGCGTCAGCGTACGCGCGCCTGCTGTCTGCAGCACGGCCAATGCCGCGCCCGGGTCGTCGAAGACGATGATAATGACCGCCTTGCGGTCCGCACCGTGCGTGAAGGCATACATGTAGGCAATGTTGACGGCGTGTTCCGCGAGCACGGCGAGGATCGAAGCGAGCCCGCCGGGCCGGTCCTCGACTTCGACCGCGATAACATCGGTGGTGTTGACGGCGTATCCCGCATCGGCGAGCACCTGCTTCGTTTTCGCCGGGTCGCGCACGATGAGATGAAACACGCCGAAATCCTTGGTGTCGGCCAAGGTCAGCGTAAGGATGTCGACGCCGGCGCCGGCGAGCACCTCGCAGACGCGCAGGGTGCGCCCGGGCTTGTTTTCGAGAAAGACGGATATCTGCTGTATTTTCATGGTCAGACCCTTTTCCCGGCGTTCATTTCGGCCGGTTGTCGATCACGCGCCTGGCCTTGCCTTCGCTGCGCGCGATGGTGTTGGGTTCGACAAGGCGCACGGGGATGCGCAGGTTCACGATACGCTCGATAGACTGCGCCAGCCGCTCCTGGAGTTCGCGGAGGGCGCCGACTTTGTCGCTGAGTATTGCGGGCGTTACTTCCACCTGCACTTCCATGCGGTCCAGCGTGCCGTCGTTCGTCAGCACGATCTGGTAATGCGGCAGCGTCTCTTCCGCCGCGAGCAGCGCGGCCTCGACCTGCGACGGGAACACGTTCACGCCGCGGATGATAATCATGTCGTCGCTGCGACGGCTGATCCGCGCAATGCGCCGCACCGTGCGCCCGCAGGGGCACGGTTCGGCGATAATCCGCGTGATATCCCGGGTGCGATAGCGGATCATCGGCATCGCCCACTTCGTTAGCGTGGTAAAGACCAGTTCGCCCTCCTCGCCGTCGGCCAGCGGTTCAAGCGTCCGCGGGTCTATAATCTCGGGGTAGAAATGGTCCTCGAAAATGTGCAGCCCGTGCTGGCAGTAGCACTCCGCGCCGACGCCCGGCCCGATAATCTCCGAAAGGCCGTAGATGTCGTAGGCCTTGATGCCCGCGCCGTTCTCGATGCGTTTGCGCATGGCCTCGGTCCAGGGTTCCGCGCCGAAAACGCCGACGGAGAGCGGCAACGACATGAGGTCGATGCCCAGTTCGCCGGCGCGCTCGATGAGCCGCAGGAAATAGCTGGGCGTCGAGCAGATCACGGTGACGCCAAAATCGCGAATGGTCATCAGTTGCCGGTCGGTGTTGCCGCTTGAAATGGGAATCACCATGGCTCCGAGTGCTTCCGCGCCGTAGTGCGCGCCGAGACCACCGGTGAACAAGCCGTACCCGTACGCGTTCTGCACGATGTCGTTCTGCGTCACGCCGTAGGACGCGAAGGCGCGCATCATCACCTCCGCCCACATGTCCTTGTCCTGCCGCGTGTAGGATACGACAATCGGCTTGCCGGTCATGCCACTCGATGCGTGAAGCCGCACCACGTCCTTCATGGGCACCGCGAAGAGGCCAAAGGGGTACGTGTCTCGAAGGTCGGTTTTGACCGTGAACGGCAGCCGCTGAATATCCTCCAGCGACGAGATTGCGTCTGGCGTGAGGCCCCGCTCCAACATGCGTTCACGGAACAGCTGCACATTGTCGAACGTGTGCCGCACAATGGTTTGCAGCCGGTCCCGTTGCAGGGCGCGCAACTGCGCCTGCGGCAGAAAATCCATCGCGCTGATGGCCTGCAGCCTCGGCACGGCCTCCGGGTTCGCCTTCATGTTGTTCCCACTTCCTCTGTGTTACGGCACGCCCGCCGCGCGGTCCCCGTAGCGGGCCCGTTCATGCGCCGCGCCCACCTGAAACGCCTTCCGGTTAACGTCCAGCAAGCGCGCTGGAAACGAGGCTTCGATGGCTTGCGCCCACGAGTCCGCTTTCAACGGCAGGTGCACGCTCAACCGGCCGAGCATGGTCACGTTGTGCGCCTTGCCGCCCGGCTGCGCGATGGCGAGTCCGTCGCTCCCTTCCGGAAGTTCCATGGCTTCCGGCGCGAACAACAGCCCGCCCGGCGCGAGCAGGTGCCGGTTGTTGTCCAACTGGGATGCTTCGAGCAGCACCAGGTACTCCACTTCGCCCGCGGGCGGCATCGGACTGAACACGCGCCGGCCGAACCGCACTTCACTGCGCACGGAGCCGCCGCGCTGGCTCATACCGTGCACTTCCGCTTTCTTTACGTCGTAGCCTTCGAGATAGGCGGCATGCGCCAGGATGTCCGACGCCTTGATAACGCCCGTGCCTCCCAGCCCCGCGAAAACGACGTTCGTGACCTTATCCCTGCTCATGAGCACGCGCTTCCGTCTGTTGCAAGGCCGCTTGTTTCTTTTCGAGCAGGCGGCACGACCGCCGCAGCACGATGACGCTCAGGCGGCGGCAGTCCAGCGCCGCCCGCAACGCGCCCTCCAGGTCGCCCAATTCCTCGACCACCGCCACGTGGTCAACGCCCATCGCCTCGGCCACCTTCTCCGGCGCAATCGCGTGCGTGTAATCGCCGCGCAGGGTCCTGCCCGTGCCCGGGTGCCCCTGCAGTCCCGTCATCGCCGTGGTGCCATTATCGAGAATGACCACGACATGCCCGCTGGGCGGCGGGCAATACACCATCTGCGCGATGCCGGTCAGACCGCTGTGGAAGAAGGTGCTGTCGCCGATGACGCTCACGACGCGCTTCGCCTCCGCTTCCGGAAGGCTGTAGCGAAGGCCCAGGCCCATGCCGATGCTCGCGCCCATGCAGAGCTGGCTGTCCATCGCCTCGAGCGGCGGCAACGCGGCCAGCGTGTAGCAGCCGATATCGCCGGCGACAATGCAATCGAGCTTGCGCAGCACGGCAAAGGCGAACCGGTGCGGGCAGCCCAGACACAGTTGTGGCGGCTTGTCCGGCGGCAGTTTTTGTTGTTCCTCCGGTTCGCCCGAGAGCCGTCTGCGCACGCGCGACACGTTCAACTCGCCGAACCGGTAGGACTCCGGGCGCCGCTCCACCGGGATACCGTGCGCCAGCAGCGATTCCTCGAGGACCGGGTCCCCCTCCTCGATGACCAGACACCGTTCGTGTTCCGCCCGGAAACGGCGGATACGCTCATACGGCAGCGGATACACCATCGCCAGTTTCAGGAGGTCCGCGTCCGGCGCGGCTTCGCGCGTGTGCTGGTACGCCACGCCCGACGTGATGATGCCCAAGGCGCCGCCCGGGCCGTGCTCCGTGTTCAGCGCGGTATCCTCGTTCCAGTCCGCGATGCGACGCAACCGCTCCCGCAGCCGCCGGTGCGCGGGCCGCGCATGGCCGGGGATCATCACGCGGCCGCGGATGTTCCGCTCAAAATGCGCTTGCGCCGGGTCTGGTTCCGGTTCGCGCGGCGCGACAATGCTCTGCGAATGACAGACCCGCGTCGTGAGCCGCAGCATGACCGGCATGTCCCACGCATCCGACAGGCGCAACGCCTCGAGCATGTAATCGTAGGCTTCCTGCGAATCCGACGGTTCCAGCGTGGGCACGCCCGCGGCTATGGCATAGCGGCGGCTGTCCTGTTCATTCTGGCTCGAGGCCATGCCGGGGTCGTCCGCGCACACGATCACCAGCGAACCTTCCACGCCCGTGTACGCCGCGGAGAAGAACGGGTCCGCGGCGACGTTCAGGCCCACGTGCTTCATGGTGACCATGGCGCGCACGCCCGCGAAGGCCGCGCCAATCCCGGTCTCCAGCGCCACTTTTTCGTTTGGCGCCCAAGACGCATTGCCGCCCGCCGCCGCGTACTGTTCCAGAATCTCCGTCGACGGCGTGCCCGGGTAGCCCGAGCCATACCGGACATGCCCATGCAGCGCGGCCAGCGCCACTGCGGCATTGCCGCTTAAAAGAACGGGATGAGTGCCTGCGTCCACGACACGCGCCTCTTTTTCCGGATTACACTGCACGCGCCTATGACCAGTCAAGACGCGAGCCGGTGACGAGCCAATAATACTGCGAGAAACCCGAAGCAGTGCGTCTCACCCGAAAGGAACAGGGCCCCAGCCGCAAGGACCGGCCGCCGCGTGCGGTCGAGGCGCGGCGTCTGGAAAACGCCGAAGCCAGCGGCGCGGACGCATCAGCGGTGCCGCTGCCAATCAATGATCAGGGACCAGAGGGCAAAGGGCAGCGTGACAAGAGGCGCCAGGAGGGCTGTGAAGATTATGGAAATCACGGGTGACGCATCCAGAGACAAGCCGACCGTCCTGGCTTGACTAATGACAAGGCCAATCGCGATTAACGGCCAGGCAGCGATGAAGCGGACGATGTCTTTGCGGTCCAATATCCGTCTGCGCGACGCGGCGTATGTCACGGCACCCGACGAAATGGCGGCAAGCAGTATACAGGCGCCCTGCAGAAAGACGTATGCGTCACGAGCGGCCGAAGGACCAAATACAAGTTCCACCAGCAAGACGATAAGGGCAATAGGGACGAGGTAGCCCAGGAGGAGAAACCCCAGAGTGAGTGCCATCCATGTCACGATGAACACGCCAAGGAGTGTGATTCCCCAGAGGGCTCCCAAAGCCAGGCAAGATGCCCAGCCGCCGCCCTGACTCAGACCCAATCCTATGGCCCAATTCGGCAGTTCGGGCGTCCAGAGGAATACCGACGGTGAGAGGGCGATGACAAGCACGGCGCCACTTACCAAGCAGGCACGGGTTGAAACCCACCCGTACGACCGCGCCAGTTCCTTGGTCGAGACTGGTTTCGTAAAGTGGAATACAGCTACTCCTGAGACATACTCCCGGTAAGCAAATGCGGATACGATCAGGCCGATAGGCAATGCGCACATGAACAGAAGGAACTGCGTCTGCTCAAGCATGAACGCGAAATATGGGATCGGGGAGTCTCCGAGCCGGAAGCTATTGCCCCACGGTTCGCCCCAAAGGCCGCAGAATGTGCCAGGCGAAATCAGTGCCAAAGCGAGATTCGCGACGGCAATCACCGTGAACACCAAGGGAAATAGGCGCCCCTTCCGCCGCCATTCGTACCAGCGGTGGGCCTGTTCCGCGTTCTCAAATTCGCTTCCAGCGGCGCCGGGATTCCTCATTACGGATTGGAGCAGCCCGCGAAGGGTTGCAGTGGTCAGCACGCCCGTGCGCTGGAGACGGACCGCGACGATACAGAGCAGGGCGCTGAGCAGAGAAACGCCGCCCATGAGTGTCAGGAACGCCGCAAAGTGGTATTTGAGCAACAGTCCGAACCCGAGATACGCCAGCGTCAGGCTCGATCCCGCCACCGCGATAATCGCGCCGGCCGTGGAGGCGGGTCCCAGCCACCAGCAGACCGCTTGTGCGCACAGATAATAAGGCATCAGATGAAGCGCAAGACCTCCCGCCGCCGCTGCAAATGTGCTTAGGGCACGCACAAAGACGGGACCATGGGCCACCTCTGCAAGACGCGGCCCAAGCGGTTGCCCCGTCAGCACCAACAAGAGAATAGGCGAGAGACTGACGAAAGAGTATCCCGCCAGCGCCAGAAATCCAAAGCGCAGGTGCGCGAGAGCCAATCGGGAACTGCGAACCGGCAGCTTGAAATGCGTGACATCCAGCCCGAGATGGAGATCGCCCCGCTGGCCGTGAACAAACAGGAGGAAAAGAATCAGGATCATGCCGTCAATGACCTGAAACGAGCCGCACATCTCCTGACACGCGCGCGCGAATGAAGCATTCCCAGAATGCCAGTACAGGCATGCCAAGCCCCCCAGCAAGAGTGGCGGCAGGCACAAGACCGCGAGGGGAAGTCGTATGCTACGCCATTTTTCCCAGTCCAGGGCGCTTTCCCAATCTCTCATGGCTTACACCTCCGCGCGCGGGGCGCGGCCCGCGCGGACGCGCGCGACGAATACGTCTTCGAGGCTGGGCCGTTCGTCGCGGACGATTTGGATGCCCTGCGCGGCGAGCGCTTCGTCGACACCGGGCGTGTGGTCCTCGACGAGGACGGTCCAGTCGCGGCCGGCGCCTTCCCAGCCGGATGCGCCGGGCAGTTGAGGCGGTATTCGCATGTCTTCCGGCAATTGCACCGCGAGCTTGCGGTAGCGCTGCATAATCTCGTCCATGGGCGCGCACAGCACGACGCGGCCTTCGTGGACCATCGCGATCACATCGGCGACGCGCTGGACCTCGTCGAGCAGGTGCGACGAAAACACGACGGTGCGGCCTTCTTCGGCCACGGCGCGTATGATCGCGCCGAGTATGTCGCGCCGCACGACGGCATCGAGTCCCGATGACGGTTCGTCGAGCAGCAGCAACTCGGGCCGGTACGCGAGCGCGAGCAGCAAGCCGAGTTGCGCCCGCTGGCCGCGCGACAGGTTGCGGACGCGCATGCCCGGGTCAAGCCTGAACCACGCCTGCAATTCGGCGGCGTATTTTGCGTCCCAGGTGCGGTAGAACGCGCGCGTGTACCGGATGATTTCGTGTACGCGCATCCAGTCCGGCATCTCGCGGTTTTCACTGAGATACCCGATGCGCGCCAGCACGCCTTCCGGGTCTTTCACCGGGTCGCTGCCAAACACGCGCACCGTACCCGAGGCCGGCTTCAACAGCCCGAGCAGGAGTTTGATCAACGTCGTCTTGCCTGCGCCGTTCTCGCCGACCAGGCCGAACACGCAGCCCTCGGGGATGCTCAGCGTGACATTGTCCAGCGCGATTTTCTTACCGAAGCGCCGGCTTAGCGATTCCACGCGTACCACCGTGTCTGCAACCACCGATTCCGCACCCATCTTATTCCTCCTTGACCGATTGAGGAAGGATTTCCGAACCCCGTTTCCGGACCTCATCGAGCACGAGGTCCAGGTCAAAGCCCAGTTGCCGAGCCTCCGCCAGCAGCGCGTCGATGCGCTCGCGCACGATGCGCAATCGCTCGCGCCGCGCCAGCGGCGACACCAGATTCGCCACGCGCGTGCCCGCCCCGGCGCGCGAGGTCACGATGCCCGCCGCCTCGAGGTCCCGGTACGCCCGCGCAACGGTGTTCGGGTTGATGAGCAGGCGTTCCGCCAGCGCCCGGATCGACGGTAACTCGTCGTCGGGGGCCAACTGGCATGACGCCACGAGGTATTTCACCTGGTTCACGATCTGCAGGTAGATCGGCAAGCCGCTGTCCGTTGAAAGGTGAATGTGCATCGTCTTCAATGTCCGAATGTATTAATATCTTAATACATTCTGGCGCCTTTGTCAAGGGGAGATTTGAAAACTTGCAGCCCGGAGACCAGGGGCCGGCTGGCTGGTATTTCCCGCCGCTCCCGGCCAAGGCCCGCGTCCGCGGGCGCGCCAATGGGGGCCGGCCTTGCCCGGATTACACCCCGCCGCGGCCGGTCCGGGCCGCAGCTTCCTGTTCCAGCCGTGCGGCTTCCAGGGCCAGGCGGCGGAGGTGGTCCCGGATGTCCGGAGGCCATTCCTGAATCAGGGCGTCGAGCCTGGAAACGTCGTGGGCGTACAGCGCGCGGGACGCTTCCTCAAAGCCGGGCAGATTGCCGCACATGGCCCACATGAACTTGCCGGCCGCGTCCCAAGCCTCACGCGCGCGCTCACCGGCGCTGCCGCGCTTGCGCTCGTCGTCCACGAGCCGCCGCAGGGTGGCAGAAATCCCGCCGGGCTGCCGTCCCAGCCAGTCCCAGTGCCGCGGCAGCAGTGAAACCTCGCCGCCGACCACGCCGAGGTAGGGCCGCCCGGGCCCTTTTCGGGGCCGTGGAGCTTGTTGCGACGCGAAATGCGGATGCTCCGCGATGCGCGCCGCCACGTCCCCGGCGGTCCCGCGAAAATCAAAGTCGACCTGTTTCCCCGTCTGGTCTTCGAAGACGAGGACCGTTCCCGTTTCCCCGGCATCGAGACACGCCTTCGCACGTCGCAGCATGGCCGTCAGTTCGCCCGAAAATATGAGGCGGTCCCCGGCGAAGGCCGTATAGGTGCGTTTCTCCTGCACAAGTCCTCTCCTCTTTCATTTGGTGAAGCCCGGCATCGTAGTCCGGGCACGGCTAATTTTACCAGGGTAATTTTACTTTTTCAATTTTATCCGGGTAAAATCAGGCTCTAGAGAACGGGCAAGAGGACTTCGGCCTCCCCAAGAGACCGGGTCAGTGCGCGAACCAGTCCAGGGTGACGGCGGAAATGTCGCCGTAATCCGTTTCAGCAATCCACGCGCCGTGGTCCCAGTCGTCAAGCCAGACGAGGTCACATTCCACGCCAGCCGACTCCAAGCGCCGGTTCAGCGACCACGCATCCAGCGAAGAAGCGCCGAAGGTGTTGTCTTCGGTGCCGTGGACGATGCGGACGGGCGGCATGCCGGGTCCGATTTCTGCGAGTCCGGCTCCGCCCCAGAGCACGACCAGCGCGGCGACGTCGGCGGGCGCTCCGGTGTTGAGGCCGGGCAGGTCCGCACGGTCCTGCAGAAAATCCGCGGGTGCTGCGCACGTCTGTACCGCGGCGATGCCCCCCGCCGACTCGCCGGCCACGAAGACGCGGGCATACCCTTGCGCGGCGGCCCAACGCAACGCCTGCAAGAGGTCCACGCTGGCGGCGTGCATGGCGCGGAGCAGGTCCACGGACCAGTCGTCCGGCGCGGGCGGCGCATCGCCCGCGAGCCGGTAATCGATGGCCAGCGCGGCATATCCTGCCCGCGCGATATTTGCCGAGAGCCATACGATTTCACGCGCGGCGCGGGAACCTTCTTCAAAGCCGCCTCCATGAATCACAACGACCAGTTCGTCGGGCGCGGTGTCCATTGCGGCATAGAGGTCGGCGTACAGTGGCGAGGTGGCTTCGCCGCCCGCAACGTAGCCGCGGCCGTATTCGAGGGTTTGCACCGTGACGCCGGTCAGGTCCGGAACAACGTGGTCGTCGTCCGGGCATCCGCACAGAGCCAGCAGCGCCAGCGGGATCGCGGCCCATTGCGCGGGGGTGGTTCGAATCGCCATGAGGAAATGCCGGTAACGCATGTGCGCCGTCCTCCAGCCTGCCGCCATCGACGCTCGCTTGCTGTCGCGTCAACCCTCACTGTAGTCCGGGCGTGCCCGGAAATCAACGGAGAGCACGGGCGGTGCCGCGCTTGTGACTTCCCGATACGGCGGGGTGCGATTATTTTGGGGATTCGAGGGCGGCGTCATGGCGTTGCGGCGCAGGTCCCAGGAAGGTGTTAGCGCCGGTCTCGATGCCGGAGACGCCCGGGCCGCAGAATATGACGGCCGTCTGGTGTGCGCTGGACTGGAAGATGTTGCCCTCGATGCGCACGTCCCGCGTTTGCGTCGCGAAAGCGTCCGTGTCGTCCAGGCGAATCTCACAGTCTTTGTCCCCGTCATCTTTTTGCCCGTTCTCGATGAAAAGGTTGTCCGCAACGATGACGGAACAGGCGTCGGGCATCCACAGGCCTTCGCGGCCGCTGCATTCGACAAGACTGGAAGCGAGCGTGCAGCGTCGGCTGTCGCGTTCGATGGTGACGCCGCGCGACCCGTTGTCGCGGATGAGGTTGCCGCAGGCCAGCACATTCTCGCACCCTTCGAGGAAGTAGCCGCCCATCCGGCTTCCCGCCACGGTACAATTCACAAAACGCCCATTGCGGGACTGGAAGAAGTGGGTGCCGTCCGAATGCGAACCCTCAAGGCGGCTGGATTCCACGCTCCATCCGTCAACGTAATAAAACGCCACGGTGCCCTGATCGCGCCGGTCGCTGCCCGGAACGGGGCCCGGATGTGCGTCGAGGTAATCCCTGTATTCGTTGCAGCAGTTGACGGCTGTAAGGTTTGTGACGAAGACACCACGGACAGGCGCGTCTTCCGCGCCAAACACGCCCACGGCGTTGCTGGACAGGTCGCGGCAGGCGAGGGCATCGATGTGGATTTCGCCTGCGTTACCGGTTATCCGGACCCCCGCCACGTTGACCCCGGGATCCCACGTGTGCCTCGCCCCGATAATCTCGCCTCCGGAAAGACGCACATCGCTGACGTTCGCGATCAGGAAGGCTTGGCCGTCCTCTGCTATGGACTCGTCCAGCAAGAACCGTGCGCCCTCCATCCGCAGCACGGCATGACCGGGCACCCGCAGGCCTTGCGGGCCGGCGAGGACATAGTCTCCGGGCTCAAACTGGAAGACCGCGTGCGCGCCGTCCGCACCATCCAGGCAGGCCTGAATCCGCGACTGATGTCCGGGGGCATCCGCAGCGGGAAAGGGGCCAATGCGAAAGAAGGCGGGCGACTCTTCGCAGGTAATCCGCGACCGCGCAGCACAGCCGGCGGCCACCAGCAGGAACAACGAGAACAGTACTCGATAAGTCATGCGCGTTCGTCTTCGTTCAGCGGAAGGCACACCTTTCCGGCTCGCGAATGCCCCGTCGGTTCTGCTTCCGCCGACCAGCCAATCGCGGGTTATCGTCAAGAGCGCGTGCGTTCTCGCGCACCGGGCGGGACTATTTGCCCAGCTTCTTTTCTTTCTTCTTTTTCCGCTTCTCGATCAACGTAAGCTGGGCCTTCTTCTGGACCTCGCGTTTCCCTTTGTCCTTCTTTCCTTTGTCGCCCATGTCGGGTTCTCCCTCTTTGACAACATCCGCCTTCTTAACGCCTTGCGACTCGGTCTTCCTGCCAAACATGTGACACAAAGAACCAGCACATAGTAATTCATAACATCATTGTGCCACACGCGACAAGCTGCGACTGCAACCGAGGGCAAGACGCAATTCGCTTCTACGGTTCAGTGAGCAGTTCGCGAGGCCGCGCAGGGGGCAGTCTCGCCCGCCGGCACGGCCACGGCGACAAGACTTGCCCGGCGCATTGAGTCATGCGAGCCGATCGCATAGCATACCGGCGCCAAACCTTCAGGAGCCGCTCCCATGATGACAAAAGTCAGGCGCGCACTTGCCGCCGCCATTCTCGCTGTTCTGCTTGCCGCGCCGGTGCTCGCCGCGCCGGGCCCCCTATACCGCTTTGGGGACGGACTGGACAACTGCCGCCTCGTGTTTGAACGCGCAAAACGGGGACGCGTGGCGTTCATCGGCGGGTCGATCACGGCCAGCCCGGGCTGGCGCGATCTCACGTATGACCTCCTGCGGAAGCGGTTTCCGGACACGGCGTTCGACTTCATCAATGCGGGCGTCGGCGGGACGAACTCCACGTACGGCGCGTTTCGTTTGCAGGAAGACGTCTTCAAGAACGGACCGGTGGATCTCCTGTTCCTCGAATTCGCCGTAAATGACGCCGGTGAGCCGGTGCCGGACAACCGGCGCCTCCGTGCCATGGAGGGCATTGTCCGTCAGGCGCGGGCGCGCTGTCCTGAAATCGACATCCTGATGCTCTACTTCGCGGACACGGACAAGGTGGAAAGTTACGGGAAGGGCGAGACGCCGCAAGTCATCGAGGACCATGAGAGAATCGCCGCCTGCTACCACATTCCCGTTCTCTGTCTGGCCGAAGAAGTGACGCGGCGGATCGGCGCGGGCGAGTTCGACTGGCCGCAGTTCTCGGCGGATACGTGTCATCCCCTCAGAATGGGCCACGCGATATACGCGGAATGCATCGACGCGATGCTTACGGCGGCCTGGGCGCAGCAGCCGCCCGCCGATGCGCGGCCGAGCGCGCGCGCGTTGCCGCCGCCGCTCGACCCGCTGAACTACGAACGCGGGCGCTTCATTCCGTTCGGACAGGCGCAGGCGGGCGCCGGGTGGAGCCGGATTCCTCAGTGGGACACGGAGAAAAAGTGCAACTACGGGGGTGCGGTGGCCGTGCTCGCGGCGGAAACGCCCGGCGCCGCGTTTGAACTGGCGTTCGATGGCACGCTGATTGGCATCTCCGCCATCGCGGGCATGGACGCGGGTATCCTGGAAATCGCCGTTGACGACGGCCCGCCGCGGAAACTTGACCTCTTTGACGGCTACTGCGCGCAATTTCACCGGCCCGTATGCCGTGTCTTGGCCGAGGACCTGCCGCAAGGGCCGCACCGGCTCCGTGTGACGATGTCACCGGAGCGCAATCCCGGAAGCACGGGCCACGCGGCGCGCATCCTCAGCTTCGTGGCAAATTGACGGGCAACCGGAGGACATGGCCGCTGCGCGACTCGCGCACTTCCGACGCCCCGTCGCGCAAGTTGGTGTACACTGACGATGAACCGAATGACAACGGAGGGGAATCGCCATGCGGTGTCGGAGTGTGCTATGGATTCTTGCTGGATTTCCTGGCTTGGTCTTGTGTGGTTTTCTCGCCGGTCCCGCGTGGGGCGAACAGCGCCCGTCGCTTGACCTGGACGGCGCATGGTCGTTCCGGATGGACCCGCGGAACGCCGGCGAGTCCGAGCAGTGGTTCGCTGGTTCGACGGCCTTCGCGGACACGATCCAGGTGCCAGGCGCGTGGGAAGCCCAGGGATTCGGCGGCGAGACCGACAAACTGCGCCACCATTTCATTGGCAAAGGCTGGTACAAGCGCCAGGTCGACGTGCCCGCCGCATGGGCGGGGCGCCGGGTGTTCCTGTGCTTCGGCGGCGTGCATCGTTACGCGTCCGTGTGGGTGAACGGCGTGTTCCTGGGAGAGCACATCGGTTGCCTCTCGCCCTTCGAGTTCGATATTTCCGACCATGCCGCACCGGGCACGCAGGCCGTGATCGCCGTCCGTGTCGATTCCGAACAACGTTGGGATATCGACACGATGATCGGCGCCTGGGACATCATCGACTACATGGACACGTACTGGGGCGGCATCTGGGGACATGTGAGCATCGAGGCCCGCAGCACCGCGCACCTGGAAGGTCTGTTCGTCGAGCCCAGCATCGACCCACCGCGATGCCGCGTGTCCGCAACGGTCAAGGGCGCGCCGCCGTCGGGCACCGCGCTGTCCGTGGAGGTCCGCGACAAGGACGGAAACGCCGTTGGCCGAGCGGAGGCCACGCGGGAATCGCCGCTGGGCGCGGTTGAGATTACGGTCCCGGGCGCATTGCTCTGGACGCCCGACACGCCGCACCTGTACACGGCCCGGTTGTCGCTCGCCGATGGCGGCACAGAGATCGATTCCGTCACGACGCGTTTTGGTTTTCGGTGGATCACGGTCGATGGGCCGCGCTTGTTGCTGAACGGGCAGCCGTTCTTCTTGCGCGGTTACGGCGACGACGCCATCTACCCGGAGACGATGGCCGCGCCGTCCTGCGAGGCGGTCTACCGCAGGAAGATCGCCATAGCGCGGGAATACGGCTTCAATCACGTCCGGCATCACAGCCACTTCCTGC